>JAFSIB010000104.1 GCA_017440005.1 Clostridia bacterium | reverse complement strand
ATGTCATCGACGATCTTATTGCAACCGGCAACCACGATCACGGTCTTGGGTCCGTGTGCCAACGCTGCAACGCGATTGGCGCGACCGTCCACGTTGTACAGTTCCCCATTGCGGGTGATAGCATTGGATGAGCACAAGTACGTGTCCACTGCCATGCTGCTCAGTAAAACCTCGTCCCGTTGCGCGGCAGTCAACCCTTCGGCGTAACGGTCCAAAAACGAATATTCGCCGTTTTTGAGCAAGTCGATAACGCCGGTTTGAAACAACGTTTCGGAACCGCCGACCGCCACCGTGCTTTCGGGGTTCAGCAACTGCTTTACGAGCGGTAACACGTCCTCTTTTGCCGAAACACAATGCGCTACCATGCGGTTGCGGCGCAATGCTTCGGCGATGGGTTCCAATTGGTCAACGGTCATACGGTCGTTCATCTTACTCAATCACCTGTTCTTGTTCCAGTTTGGTAATAAGATCCACGCGGCGTTGATGGCGGCCACCTTCAAACGGGGTGGTCAAAAACGCTTTGACAATGGCTTTTGCCAATTCGGCGCCGATGATGCGCGCGCCCATTGCCAGCATATTGGCGTTGTTGTGTTGACGGGTGAGTTGTGCGGAAAGCGGATCGCCGCACAACGCACAACGAATGCCGTGCACTTTATTGGCGGCAATGCTAATACCGATACCGGTACCGCAGATCACAATACCTTTTTCACACGTGCCGTCTGCCACGGCTTTGGCGGCACGGGCGGCAAACATGGGATAGTCACAACTGGCAGACGTATCCGTACCAAAGTCGCAGTACTCCTCCCCCATTTCGGTCAACAAGGCCTTGATTTCATTTTTCAATTCCACGGCGGCGTGGTCACAAGCAATCGCGATCATAGTTATTTCCTCCTCAAAATAACGGAAAGGGCGACACTCCGAGGAGTGTTGCCCATTGATTTTCCGTAAACTTATTCAGCCGTTTCTTCTTCAGCAGCCGGGGCTTCCTCAACGGGAGCCGCTTCTTCAGCCGGTGCTTCTTCCACTGCCGGTGCATCCTCAAGCAGAGCGCGGATCGACAGGCTGATGCGCTGTTTCTCCATATCCACAGCGGTGATCTTGACCTGTACTTCCTCACCGACTTTGAGTGCATCCTGCGGTTTTTCAATGCGGCGGTTAGCGATCTGCGAAATGTGAATGAGGCCATCCACACCGGGCAGGATCTGTGCAAACGCACCGAAGGTGGTCATGCCGACAACCGTAGCGGTGACGACATCGCCGACAGCGTACTGCGCTTTGAAGATCTCGAACGGATTGTCCTCTGCACGGCGATAGCCGAGAGAGATCTTGCGTTTCTCCGCATCGAGGTCACGGATGTACACTTCAACGGTATCACCGATGGACACTACTTCGGACGGATGTTTGATATGTTTCCAGGACAGTTCGGAAACGTGGATCATGCCGTCCACGCCGCCCAGATCCACGAATGCACCGTACGAGGTCATGGATTTGACAACACCGGTGTATTTCTGGCCGATCTCAGCCTGTGCAAAGAAGGCTTCTTCCTTCTCCTTGCGTTCCTCACGAGCAACATCGCGAACCGAACCCAGGGCACGGTGACGCTGATGGTTGATCTCCAGAATTTTAAAGCGAACCGTCTGCTTGAGCAGCGGGCTTAAGTCTTCCATACGGCTGACAGAAGCACGGGAAGCGGGAACGAACACTTTGACACCGTGGGAAGCGACCAGGATGCCGCCCTTGATCACATCGGTGACAACACCTTCGAGAATCTCGCCGCTTTCGCCGGCAGCCACGATGGTATCCCAGCCTTTTTTCGCATCGACGCGTTTCTTGGAAAGCATGATGGTGCCTTCCTGATCATTGGTACGCATGATGAGCAGTTCCAGTTCATCGCCGACTTTGACCAATTCAGCGGGATCGGTTCCCTCTGCGGACAATTCCTCGGTCGGAATATAACCGGTCTGTTTGCGGCCGATTACTTCGACTTGTACCTCGTTGGGTGCAATACCCACGACGATGCCGTGCACTCTTTCATTTGTAGTTAAACTTTGAAGAGAAGCTTCAAGCGCCTCCTCAAAACTCATTTCGTCAAAAGATTTGACAGGTTCGGCGGCAACTGCCACCTCATTTTCTTGGACTTCGCTGTTGTTGACGATCTCGGACATGGTTGAAAGTACCTCCTTAATTATATCGGAAGGCGTGGAAGCACCGGCGGTTAAGCCGATCACCTTTGCGTTAGCGAACGGTTCTGCCGTTAGCTCCTCTGCCTTTTCGATCAAAACTGTTTGGCAGTGGGGCCGACATACCTCACGCAACTTTGCGGTATTGGAACTTTGACGCCCACCGACAATCACCATCACATCGCTTTGCTGTGACAGGGCTATCGCTTCTTCTTGTCTTTTGGCGGTAGCACTACATATTGTATCAAAGATTACAAGATTTGTATAGTGTTTTTTTGCAATTTCGGAACACTTTTTCCAAGTATTCATGTGAAAAGTGGTCTGTGCGACCAAAATCACGGGTGAATTTTGGTCCGGAATTCCACTTTCTTCCAATTTGAGTAACTCTTCTTCGTTGGAAAACACGTACGAATCGGTCTGACAATGACCGCGGATGCCCATCACTTCCGGATGATTTTCATCCCCTGCGATCAAAACGGTTGCCCCCGCCGCCGACTGCTGTGCAACGATACGGTGGATCTTGGCTACAAACGGACACGTGGCATCGTAACACATAATCTGTGCCGAAGCAATGGCATCGTACACGTTTTGCGCCACGCCGTGGGAACGGATCACCAACGTGGTATCGGGCGGGGTATCCGCAGGATCTTCCACAATGGAGACACCGCGATCCGCCAACGCCTGAACCATCTGCGGATTGTGAATAATGGGTCCGAGGGTGCACACCTTTTTACCGCTATCCAGCAATTCATACACCGCATCCACAGCACGTTTCACGCCGAAACAAAAACCGGCAGATTTGGCTACAAATATCTTACCCATGGGCTTCGATCAACTCCCCGATGCGCTGCATGATATGACGGGCGGCAAAATGGAGATTGGTTTTTTCAACATCCACCAACTGCAATTCCTGCGGTGTGATGGGTGTCCCGTAAACCACCGTTACGCGTTTGAACGGACGGATCTTTTGATTCTTCGTTACCACCGCTGCCGGCAACACCGATGCGCCCGTGCGGGCGGCAATGAGTGCCGCACCGGATTTGGGACTGAGCAATTTACCGGTTTTGGAACGCGTTCCTTCCGGGAAGATACCCATGATCTTGCCTTCTTCCAGAATGTGCGATGCGGTATCGATCACGCCCGTATCCCCTTTCCCGCGGCGAACGGGAAAGGCCCCCAGTTGTTTACCCAAAAACCAGGAAAACAACGGATTGCAAAACAACTCCGCTTTTGCCATGAAATGCACGTGGCGTTTGGGGTGCGCTACAATCAACAATACGGGATCCCAGTTGGAAATATGATTGGAGCACAAAATGATCGGTTCCCCTTGCGGCGGAATGTTTTCTGCGCCTACAACCCGTACGCGCATAAACAACCGAATGATCGGCCCCAAAATATGAATCAATGTGCGACCAAGCCACATAAGGTCGATCACTCCTTCAATGCATTCTGTACAACTTCTTTCATCCGTGCAATGGCTTCTTCCAGCGTGTTGCCACTGGTATCGACCAACACCGCATCCTCGGCAGGTTTGAGCGGTGCGGTTGCGCGGTGTGAATCGTTATAGTCGCGTTCTTTCATATCGGCGAGCACCTCTTCATAAGTGACCGACATGCCTTTTTCCTGCAGTTCGATAAAGCGGCGCTCGGCACGCACTTCTGCAGAAGCGGTTAAAAAGATCTTGACGGTGGCAAACGGCAACACAACCGTGCCAATATCGCGGCCGTCCATAATCACACTGTGTTTCTGCGCCATTTCCTGCTGTAAGTGGAACAAAAACTGACGGACGGGCGGCATTGCCGAAGTGGCGGAAGCCGCCATGGACACTTCCGGTGTGCGGATAAATCCGCTGACATCCTGCTCATTGAGGAACACGCGTTGTTCGCCATTCACATATCCCATAGTCACCTGAATCTGCGGCAACAGTGCTTCCACCGCCGCGGCATCTTTTGGGTCGATACCGTTTTGCAGAACGGCATACCCCACCGTACGGTACAAAGCCCCGGTATCGACATAGACATATCCCAGTTCGTTTGCCAATGCACGGGCAATGGTGCTTTTACCGGCGCCGGACGGACCGTCAATGGCAACACTTACGATTTTATCAGACATGATAAACCCTCCTAAACGTTGTTACCGGCAACGTAGCCGGTGGAAAACGCAATTTGTAAATTAAAACCTCCGGTATACGCATCAACGTCGATGACCTCGCCGGCGAAATACAACCCGCTCACAAGTTTCGATTCCATGGTGGACGCTTTTATCTCACGGGTGGACACCCCACCCGCCGTTACGACCGCTTCTTCGAACGGGCGCAGACCGGCAACCGTCATAGGAATGTTTTTGAGCAGAGCGGCGATCGCACCGCGTTGTGCTTTGGATACGGAGTGACACTTGGTTTCCCCTGCAACGCCGCTGAGTTGCAGCATCACGGGTACCATTGAGCGGGGTAACAACGCCGCCAACGTATTCCCTACGCAGGTGTTTGGGGCTTGTTCAAACTCGCGTACCAGCCGCGCATCCACTTGTTCCAAGGTTAACGCGGGTTTCATATCTAGCGATAAGCAGTACCGTCCGTTAACCGCGCCGTGCAAATGCGCGCTGGCACTCAACACAATGGGACCGGAGATACCGTAATGGGTAAACAGCATTTCACCAAAATCGGTGTACACGGTTTTGCCGTTTTGTGTGTCTTTTACCGCAAGCGCACAGTTTTTAAGCGATAAACCCTGCAGGTCGGCACACCATTCATCGGCAATCGATAACCCGACCAAGGACGGACGCGGTTCGATTACGGTATGGCCTGCTTGCTCTGCCAGTGTATAACCGTCACCCGTGGAGCCGGTACCCGGATACGAGCACCCGCCTGTGCAGACGATCACCGCGTACGCAGACAACGTTTCTCCGTTATCCAACGCAACGCCGCAACACACGCCGTCTTCAATCATCAAGCGCGTTACGCGGCCTTGTTTGAACCGACATCCCTGCTTTTTGGCAAAGGACACCAGGGCATCCACGATATCCACGGCTTTGTCCGACACAGGATACACACGATTGCCGCGTTCGGTTTTGAGCGGCACGCCTTGCTCTTCAAAAAAAGCCATGGTATCCTGCGGCGAAAATGCCGAAAACGCACTGTACAAAAACTTGCCGTTGCCGGGGGTGTTCTCCACACAGTCCTGCACGGTGGCGGCGTTTGTGACGTTGCATCTGCCCTTACCGGTGATCATCACTTTACGCGCCATGCGCGGATTGCGTTCGACCACTGTGACACGGTAACCGCGTGCCGACGCCATACCCGCCGCAATTAAGCCGGAGGCACCGCCGCCGATAACGATTACTTCCATCACGGTTGTTCCTCCGCGGATTGTTGTTTTCCAAGCGGTTGATAGATCTGATACGTTTCCCACAACGCTTCCAGTTCATTCAAGCGGGCACGGTTATCATCCGCGCGTTTGAGCGAGATGGCAACCAGTAACGCATTGATCACACTCAACGGAGCCGCCAGCGAATCCACCACCGTGGGCATATCACTGTGAGCAAGCAACAAACTGCTGCTGAGTTCCGCCACGGGCGATAACATACTGTCCGTTACGGCAATGACTTTGGCTTGACGGGAATGAGCAAAGTGCGCCGCCTTGACCGAGCGGCTGGAATACCGCGGGAAGCTGACGACCAGCAACGCATCATCCGACGTGATGGGATACAATTCTTCCAATATTTCCGTTTCACCGGCGGTGTTAATGAGCCGCACGTCCGGTAATAACAATTTTAAATAAAACGCGCAGAACTGCGCCAAGGCGCGGCAACTGCCCGCGCCGAACACGTATACGTGACGGGCACCGACCAACGCGCGAACTGCTTCATCAAATACGTCACGCGGCATTTCCTCCAACGTCTGGCGGATGTTTGCCATATCGTACGTCATGACCTGTTCAAGCACCTGGTCATCCCGCATGCGGGAACGCGATACTTCCACGCGTTGTACACTGGTGAGTTTACTGCGAATCAGTTTTTGAATGGCTTTTTGCAATTGCGGATAGCCGGCAAAACCGAGTTCCGTTGCGAAACGAACCACGGTTGATTCGCTGACGCCGACGGTTTCTCCCAACCGAAACGCCGTCATGAACGCCGCCTCATCGTAATGCTCCACAATATATGACGCAATACGACGTTGACCTTTGGAAAAGCCGGGCATTTCCTGCAGGATATGCGTGATCAAATCCGTACTCATGCGGTACCACTCCTCTCAGCACACCTATTCTAATGCTTTCCACCCAAAAATGCAAGATGCTTTACGCATCTTGCAAAAATATTTTATATCTTAAACAGACGCATAACGATCGGGCGGATCCGCACAAAATATAACGGCAGACTGCGCGTGACACCAAGATCGTACAGCACAAAGATGACGTTTCCCATAAGTAAAAAAGCAAGCAAAAACGCCGAGAGCGGTAACGCAACACCGGCTATGCGAAAATCATCCAGCGGAAGCCCAAGCAAAGAGAGCAGTAAGTACGCCCCCACAACTGCGCCGTTAAAAACCGCCAGTTTGGTGACCCATTCCAAAAGGCGGCTGTGAAACGACTCAAAGACCGCCTTGATGATCGGGTAATATCCAAAGAACGCCACAAACAATAGTTTGGCTTCCATATCCGGCACGATCAGCAACGCCAGAAGCGATACCGCCGCATACGCTAAAAACGCCCATTTTTTGCCGCATTCGATCACAAGCGGGATCAATGCGATCCCCGCAAGCGGCGGCAGTGCGTACGTGGCAAACGGGAAGATCGTCAAGCACAAGATCAGCAAAGACAACGCGCTTAAGATGCCGCCGAGGGCAACGCGTGAAGTGGGTTTCATACCGTCACCGTCCTCAGCAACAAGGAACCAGATCGCCGCCCATACATTCGCAACAACAATCGGCGCAGATCAAACCTTGACACATATCGCACGTGGAACAGCCGTTCATGTTGCTGCCCGGTGCTGTGCGATAACCGCCTGTGCGGCGTTGCATATCCAACTGATTGAACGCCTGGCGGTATTCCACATTGGTGGGATCCATGCGCGTGGCGGTGGAGAAATGCGAATATGCATCATCCAGCCAACCTTTTTTATACAGAACACTTCCCTTTAAAAAATACCATTCCGCATCACGGGACGGAGCGGGAATACCGTCCAGCAGCGATTCCGCATCAATGGTGCGGCCGGTGCGGATCAAATTGCGAATATCACTATACCGCGAGGAAGATCCGCCGGCAGAGCCGCCTTGGCGACGCATACGGATGATGGTATCGTACGCTTCGTTGATCTCCTGCATTTTCTCTTCCGCTAATTCCGAAAGCGGGTTATTGCCGTAATTATCGGGATGATATTTCTTTGCCAGTTCACGGTATGCCGCTTTGACTTCCTCATCGGTTGCGGTGGGTTGAATACCGAGAACCTCATACGGATTGTTCATCTTGAAAACCTCCTGATCGGTGTTTGGCGCGGGTGCGCTTTTCACCGGATAAGACCTGTTTTTGCATGTGGGGCATGCCCCATTCCATCACATTACGCAGAATCCCGTCGAACCGACGGATGTTGAGCGCATCGTAAGCGGCACGACATTCTGCCATGGACGCGTTGAGCGAAAACGTTACCGCATCCCGTGCCGCCGAAACGTCACCGCCGTGCGCGATGAGTAACGGGTTATACGATTGATTGCGAAGATCTTCTGCAAGATCTTCGGTGGCATCCATGAGATACACCCACCTGCCAAGGCAATACCCTAACCGTTCCAGAGCGGGTTGCTGCGTTTCATCCGCACAGGCGCACAGTGCCGCCAGCATACGCGCCGTGGGTTCTGCCGCCTGATCGATGGATGATACCGCGCGTTGTTCCAGATCGCGTTGTGCATCCATAGCAGCGGCAAGTGTTTCATCCAGTTGCGGTAACCGCAAAGCGGCGCGTCGGCGGTTGCGCCGCATGATCGGCAGCAGCAAGCGCGCCGTTAACCGTTTTACAAAGCGGTCATCTGCAATGGTATCCACGGTTTTATGATACACGAGCAACATAGCGGCATCCGCCGCAAAATCAAGCGCCGCCGACGGTTTACAACACATACGTTTTTTAAACGGGTTGTACGGACAACGGCCGTGCGCAAATCCCGTGCAGGAATCCGCAAGTGCCATGTGTAATAACGCCAAAAACGTCATATCATAACTGAGTGTCATTTGTGCCGTGATGCCGTAACGTTTGCCGAGAGTACGGCATAACGCGCAGTACGCACCGCGATATTGCTCAAATTCTCCCATTTTAAGTTCCGGTTGATACACCTTCACATAACCAAACATAGTATCCCCCATTTTCACGATACCATCATACAATATTTCGCATACCCATTCGTGAAAGATTTGTAAATATTGAAGCATCCTGTCCCGCGTATATTTTTGAAAAATGCGGTCATACTACCGTTGCGCATTCTCATGCGTTCGAACAACTGAGGAGGGAAACTATGATAGACAGAATCGCCTTGTTGCTGACGGTCATCGGCGCGTTAAACTGGGGTAGTATCGGATTGTTCCAGTTTGATATTGTTGCCTGGATCTTCGGCGGTCAGGATGCTGCGATCAGTCGCGTGATCTACACACTGGTCGGGTTAGCGGGCTTATGGTGTATCACCTTGTTTTTCCGCAAACGTGAACATCTGCTCGACAGCAACGATGCCTGATACAAAAACAAAATCAGGGCCGCCGCAAAGGCGGTCCTGACTTTTTTGACTGTTAAATGAGTGCTTTGGTATCGCGGGCGATGACCAGTTCTTCGTTGGTGGGGATGACGAAAGCACGTACTGCGGAATCCGCCGTACTGATCTCCGCCTCTTCACCGTGTACGCGGTTGGCTTCGGCATCCAGTTTGACGCCGAGGTACGCGAGTTTTTCCAGCAGTTCGGCACGCAATTTATCCTGATTTTCACCGATACCCGCCGTGAAGACGATGGCATCCAAACCACCGAGCGCCGCTACATAGCCGCCGATGTATTTGAGGATCTGATAACTGCGCATATCCCATGCCAGTTGAGCGCGAGGATTGCCCTCTTCCATTGCCGCCGCGATATCACGGTCGTCACTGGACACGCCCGAAACACCGAGCATACCGGATTTTTTGTTCATAACGGCATCCATTTGCTCCGGGGTTAACCCCTCTTTTTCCATGATGAACGTGACAGCAGACGGGTCGATGGCACCGCTGCGGGTACCCATCAAGAAACCATCCAAAGGGGTAAGACCCATGGTGGTGTCGATAACCTTACCGTCTTTGATAGCAGCAATGGAGGAACCGTTGCCGAGGTGGCAGGTGATGATGCGTGTACCTTTTCCATCCGGCTTGCCGAGCAATTCACAGCAGCGGGCAGACACGAAACGGTGCGAGGTGCCGTGGAAGCCGTAACGGCGAATGCCGTATTTTTCATAATACTCATACGGCAAGCCCCACAAGTATGCCACTTCCGGCATGGTCTGGTGGAACGCCGTGTCAAACACTGCAACTTGCGGAATGTCTTTGCCGAAAGTAGCCGCGGCCGCTTCCATGCCTTTGATACCTGCCGGATTGTGAAGCGGTGCGAGAGAGGCGTAATCCCGAATGGTCTGGATAACGTCTTCCGTGATACGAACCGAACGGTCGTATTTGGAACCGCCCATAACGGCGCGGTGTCCGATCGCCGTCACGTCGGAAAGATTGTCAATGACTTTGCCCTCACCGCTGGTGAGTGCTTCTTTGACCTGCTCAAAAGCGGCGGTGTGGTCTGCCATGGCAACATCCTTTTGGAACACTTTGCCGTGCGCTTTATGCGTGAAACGACCGTCAATACCGATCCGTTCGCACAAACCTTTCGCAACGGTGGATTCATCGGTCATGTCGATCAACTGATATTTCAGTGACGAACTACCTGCGTTGATAACCAAAATTTTCATACTGTTTTCGGCCCCTTATCTGATTATTGATTTTCGCCATAAAATACGATATACTTATAATAGTACGAAATAAAAAATTTTTCAACCATTTTTGGTATTTTTTAGCGCGGAGGTGGCAAAATTGCGGATAGCGGGCATTATTGCGGAATATAACCCGTTTCACAACGGTCACGCGTTACATATTGAAAAAACGCGGGAGCCGAACGGCGGGTGCGAAGCAACACACGTGGTAGCCGTTATGAGCGGCAGTTTCGTGCAACGCGGCGAACCCGCGATTCTCTCAAAATTTGACAGAGCCAAAGCGGCGCTTGCCGGCGGCGTGGATCTGGTGATTGAATTGCCGGTTCCGTTTTGTCTGGCATCCGCCGAGGGATTTGCACGCGGTGCGGTTTCGCTTCTGGACGCGCTCGGTTGTGTGGACGTGTTAAGTTTCGGCAGTGAAAGCGGGGTTCTGCCGCCGTTACAAAAAGCGATAACGGTAATGGAATCACCGCGGTTTTCGTCTTTGTTAAAATATCATCTGAGCATGGGCATTTCCTTTGCCGAAGCACAACAAAAAGCGCTGGCGGAGATCGCAGGTACCACCGCGGCATCCGTGTTGGAAACGCCGAACAACACCTTGGGAATTGAGTATTTAAAAGCGTTGCAAGCAATCGGTTCCGCCATACAGCCGTTCACGGTAAAACGCACGGGAGTGGCGCATGACGGCATGACCCCCATGGGAGATCTGGCATCCGCTTCCTATTTGCGCACCTTGTTGCAGTCCGACCGTTTATTGAACGCATTGCCGTACATGCCCGCCGGTTGTGCCGCCGTGTTATCGGATGCCGCCGAGGATGGACGGGCGCCTGTTTTGGCAAAAACGCTGGACCGCGCGGTCTTGGCGCAGTTGCGGCGGTTATCGTTGGAAGAACTGCAGACCGTTCCGCAATTGTCGGAGGGCCTTGAAAACCGTGTACACAATGCGATCCGCAAAGCGGGATCGCTGGACGAATTGGAGAACAGCATTAAGACAAAACGGTATCCGCTTACGCGGATCCGCCGTTTGATCTGGTCGGCTTTCTTGGGAATAACGGAAGAACACGTTTCCACACCTCCCCCGTACATACGGGTGTTGGCAGCCAATGAACGCGGGAAAGAGATCTTATCGGTTGCCAAGCCCGCAGCGCCGCTTTTATACCGTGCGTCACAAGTGGCAACACTTTCTCCTGTCGGTCAGCGGTTATGGGAGTTGGAAACGCGGGCAACCGATCTGCACGCATTGGCGTGCCCTGTTCCCCGCCCTTGCGGAACCGATCAAACCACCGGATTGATACGATAAAAAAACGCCCCACGGTGTGGGGCGTTTTTTTTATTCTTCGGGTGCTGCTTCCGCTTGAGCGGTAAACAACGACATATTGGAGTATTCCGGAATCTCTTTGCCTTCCATGGCGGCACGGAACTGGGCACCGTCCATTTTTTCGTTTTCAATGAGATATTCCGCAATCAAATGCAACTTGTCTTCATGCTTTTGCAGGCAGTTGGTTGTGCGTTTATACGCGTCGGTAACGATGCGGTTGATCTCACTGTCGATCTGTGCGGCAACTTGTTCGGAATAATTCCGTGTGTGACCGAAATCTCGGCCGAGGAACACTTCGTTGGAATCCGATGAGCCGAACACGACGGGGCCGAGCGTTTCGCTCATACCGTATTTGGTGACCATCTTGCGGGCGGTTTCGGTGGAACGTTCCAGGTCGTTAGAAGCACCGGTGGAGATATCTTTGATGATCAACTCTTCCGCCACGCGGCCGCCGAGCAACACTTCGATATCCTCTGTCATGCGATTCTTGGTCATGTGCTGATGATCGTTCTCGGGCAGGTTCATGGTAAAGCCGGCCGCCATGCCGCGCGGGATGATGGAGATCTGGTGCACGGGATCCTGCGTTTCACAGAAATACGATACGATCGCGTGACCCGCTTCGTGATATGCAGTGATGCGTTTATCGCGCTCGGTGATCACGTGACTGCGTTTTTCTGTACCCATGATTACTTTCAGCGTGGCTTCTTCGATCTCTTCCATGGTAAGAGAATGACGGCCGCGGCGCGCTGCCAGCAACGCCGATTCATTCAGCAGGTTTTCAAGGTCCGCACCGGTAAAGCCGACGGTTGCCTTAGCAATCACGGACAGATCCACATCCGGGCCGAGCGGTTTGCCTTTGGCGTGAACGCGCAGGATCGCTTCACGACCCTTCATATCGGGATAATTGACAACGATCTGACGGTCAAAACGGCCGGGACGCATCAATGCGGGATCCAGAATGTCGGGACGGTTGGTCGCCGCCATCATGATAACACCTTCATTGGCACCGAAACCATCCATCTCCACCAACAACTGGTTGAGGGTCTGTTCGCGTTCATCGTGACCGCCGCCGAGACCTGCTCCGCGCTGACGGCCGACCGCATCGATTTCATCAATGAAAATGATACACGGGGAACTCTTTTTTGCTTGTTCAAACAGATCGCGCACACGGGAGGCACCGACACCGACGTACATTTCCACGAAATCCGAACCGGAGATCGAGAAGAACTGAACGCCTGCTTCGCCTGCTACGGCACGCGCCAGCAGGGTTTTACCGGTACCCGGAGGGCCCACCAGTAACACGCCTTTGGGAACGCGGGCACCGAGCTCTTTGAATTTTTTCGGAGAGCGGAGGAAATCCACGATCTCCTGCAATTCTTCTTTTTCTTCGTCCGCACCGGCGACATCGTCAAACGTGGTTTTACGTTTTTCATCCGCGGGTTGCTTGACACGAGCTTTGCCAAAGCCCATCATCTTGCCGCCACCTTCAAAATTGTTGAGCGAACGGCGCATGGATATCCACATGGCAATAAACAGACCGGCGATTAGAAGCGACGGCAAGAAACTGAGCCACGGGATGGATTGCGGGTTTTGGTAATCATACGTATCTACCGTTTTGGTGTCACCGACACGGTACGGTTCAATATCGTTCCAAAACACGCTGACGTTGGGAACGGTATAGGATAGGATGTCTTTCTCATCCACTACGCCGTTTTTATCCACGTCTGTGCGATGCTCCGGGCGCAGTAAGAGGT
>JAFSIB010000103.1 GCA_017440005.1 Clostridia bacterium | reverse complement strand
TGGTGTTCTCACGGCCGCCGGGCATGTGCTTGGAGATATAGGGGATCTCCGCCCAGATAACCAAACCGCGTTCGTCACACAGATCGTAGAAATACTGATCGTGCTGATAGTGTGCCAAACGGATGGTGGTGGCGCCGACTTCGCAGATGAGATCGATGTCTTCTTCATGATGTTCCGGCAACAGCGCATTACCAACGCCCAGGCGGTCCTGGTGGCGGGACACACCGCGCAACGGATACTCTTCACCGTTTAAGATGAAACCGTTATCGGGATCGATCTTAAACGAACGGCAACCGAAACGGTTGCATACGTTATCCAGCACTTCACCGTTTTCCACGAGTTCAATTTCACAGCAATACAGATACGGATCTTTGCGGCCGTGCCACAGATGCACGTTTTCCAAGGTGAATTGTGCCGTCAAATCGGTGGTTTCCACCTGCGCGAGTTCTTTTTCCTTGGCATCGTAGATGGTGTAGCGCAGGGTTTGACCCTCTTTGAAGTTGGTAAGATACGCGTCCACTTTCACATTGGCGTTGTTGCCATCCACCGTGGGGGTGATGGCAAGACCGGGGCCGCCGTAATAATCCAGATCAAAGTGCGATTCGCTGACACACACAATGTTAACGTTGCGGTACAAGCCGCCGTAGAACGTGAAGTCTGCCATCTGTGGGTACACGGTTTCGTTTGCCGTGTTGTCCACTGCTACCACGAGCAACGCGTCTTCCTTAATATGATCGGTGATGTTCACGCGCCAAGTGGAATAACCGCCGTCGTGATGCGCCAGTTTCTCACCGCCCACATACACATCGGCAGAGGAGTTGGCACCGCGGATCTCCAAATAATATTGATCGGCTTTCGGCAGATCGCCTTTTACGATCTGTTTTGCATAGTAGCAGGTGCCGCGGTGATAGTCGTTGCCGCCGTCCTGACCGTCCGTGGCATTCCAGGAATGGGGCAAGTTTACTGCTTCCCAATCGTTGGGGAGTGCGGTGGGGATTTCCACCGATTGCTTGGTGAATGCCCACTTGGCATTAAAGTTGATGATGTTTCTCAATTCGATTTCCTCCTATTGATTTTAAAAAGCGCCCAACCGCTGCACACAGTCGGGCGCTTGGCTATACCGGATTTATTCAGCGTTGCGACGGGCAGCCAATTCGGTGTTCATCTGTTCCATGGTCTTCTTATCAAGGTTGTAGACCAATCCCAGACCGATGAGCTGCACCACGGCACTGAACATGTACAAACCGCCGGCCAACCAACACATGTTGTAGGTAGTGGCAGCAGACTGTCCGCCGGTGCCCAGATCGGACACGTAACCGAGCAGGCCCATGATCGCCAAAACGACCGAGGGGCCGACGCCCTGTGCGAGTTTGCGGAAGAAGGAGTGCAACGAATACACAGTACCCTCTTCGCGTTTGCCGAATTTCCATTCGCTGTAATCAATGGCATCTGCCATCAATGCCCAGGATACGCAGGTGTACACACCCATGCCCAGGCCGAACAGCACCAGACCGATCAAATAGACGATGAGCGAAGCGCCTTTGTTGGGGATCAGCGGGAATACCAACATGACTAAGCCGCCTGCCAACGAAACGAGGGTACCGGCAACGGACGCTTCTTTTTTACCGTATTTGTTAACGATCTTTTTGATAAACGGCATGAAGAAGAACATCGGAACAAAACCGATCATTTGTACAATACCGGACAACTGTGCCATACCGAAATAGGTGGCAAACATGATGGTCACGGCAGTGGCAGCGGCGTTCATGCCGAGGAACATACCCATAGCGGCCATGGTCGCACCGACAGCAGGACGGTTCTTCATGAAGTTGCCGAACGCTTTGAGCACGTTGAACTTTTCGGAATCATTGGTTTTGACTTTGTTCTCATCCACACGGATGGTGATGGTTTTTATCATGAACAGGAAAGCGATGAAGCCGAGAACGCCCATGA
>JAFSIB010000102.1 GCA_017440005.1 Clostridia bacterium | reverse complement strand
TTCCGGTATGCCACGCAAAAAGTATATGCGGATTTCGAAACGGCAACCCACAACGTCAATGGCACTGATTATGCCGGTGCCACCATTAGCGTTACGGAAGCCGGCAGCAAAGCAACGGATTCCGAAGCGGCTGTAACCGGCTTTAACACACAGAATATGATGCTGTATTATGAATTGGCATCGGCTGTGGATTTAACAGAAGATTGGGATAACGCACATGTGTCTTTCTATATTCGCTTCAATGGCGAGATCAGTGGCAAAACAACAGGAAAAGCTCCCAAACTTCAAGTGAAACTTTTGACCGGCGATCCGATTTCTTATAACAAGGGACGTTTTGTGAACTATACGTTTGCAACCGGAGAGAGCTGGCAGAAAGTGGACTTAACCCTTGCGCAGTTAACGGCCGGTCACAATTTAACCACCGAGATTATCAAGGAAAATGCTACGGCTTTTGAGTTTGTTGTTGTAAACGCTTCGACAAATACAAATGCCATCGCAGCAACAGGTGATTCCATTGAAATTGCGGATTTAAAGCTGTATAAAACAGTGGAAGCGCCCACCACCCCTGCCGGCATCGACCTGAAATTCTCAGAGGTTTCGTTGTCCTTGTCTGACAACCTGACCATGAACTTCAAAGCGAACAAAGCGCTCTTCGACAGCAAATACACCAATCCCTATGCCATGATCAACGGCAACAAGATTGCCGGTGTGCTGGATGAAGAAAACGGCGTGTACGTGTTCAGTTATGATAACATTGCTCCGCAGAGCATGGCGGATTCCATCACAGCTACGTTGTTTGCAACGTATAACGGTTCGTTGTGCGAAGGTAAAACCGTGGAAAGCAGCGTGAAAACGTATTGTGAATGGTTGCTTGCCAACGCGACCAGCGATGCACAGCGCCGCTTGGTTGTGGATCTGTACAATTACGGTTCGGCGGCGCAGGCTTATGTTAACAAACGTCCCAACCGTTTGATAAATTCCTATTTATCCACCACGCAGGCGGCGTGGGGAACCGCTGAGATGGCGAACATTGCCAACAAGACGGTTAACGAGGACAACGGTTCCGCCGTGACTTGGTCACAAGCCGGCTTGGTACTGGATGATTCGGTGCGTGTTTGGTTTGAGTTTGCAGCAGCGGATACCACAGGCCTTACCGTGAAGATCACCGATACTACCGGTAAAGAATTAGACGTCATTGAGGCGGCGGCTTTCGCAGAGCAATCGGCAGGTGTTTACCGCGTGTCGTTTGATGGCCTGAATGCCAAAGGCATGCGCCGTTTGCTGAACGTGACGGTGTACGATGCGCAAGGCAACGCTGTCAGCAATACACTTACTTACAGTGTAGAAAGTTATATTTACACTGTTTTGAACGGCGGTTCTGATAATGCGAAACTGCAGGCATTGGTCACTGCGCTGATGAATTACGGCGATGCGGCAATCGCATACGCAGCGGTGTAAGGAAAGGGGATAGTTACTATGAAAAACAAACACGCATATGAGTCCCCGGAGTTGGAACTCCTGTATTTGGCAACTGCCGAAAGTTTTGCGACGTTGAGCGAACCGGTGGTTCCCAATCCCGACGAAGAGATCGAGTTACCCGGCATGCCGTTGTAACAACAAGACAGATATGAGATGAGGAGGCGCTCCTGCCAAACGATAGACAGTAGGAATATCGGTTGTCAGGAGCCTCTTTTGTTTTCTTCCGAAATTTTAGCTGGAGGAACAAGGACTATGAAGAAAAACGTACGATTGTTAACGGGCGTCGTGGCGGTCATATCGGTGGTGATGTGGACGATCACAGCATGTGCACCGTCCGATAAAGCAGCACCCAATGCAACCGTAACGACCACAACCACAACGACGGCAGTGACGGGTGATACCTCCACGGTGAATCAAACGTCGGGTGAAATCGTATTGACATCGAATAAAACGGGGACGACTTCAACGGTCAAACAGACGGGGAATACAACGTCTTCCACGTCAGCAAACACAACGTCCACCGCATTGAAAAGCGAACAGCAAACGACGGAAAGCAGCGTCAAAACATCGCAGGAAAGCCATGCTGCATCGTCCGGATCTACAACAGGCACGACAGGGGAGGCTATCCATCTTCCCGGCATGCCGCTATCTTAAATTACTCTAAAGAAGGTGGTGCTCCTATTGTCTTACATCACGAACATTTTTGTGATGGTGTAATAGGAGCGCTTATTTTTTTCAAACGGCTACATATCGTCTAAAATTTTGACGGTTATCGACACTTTTTTGTCGATATTCCAATAAGACGGTTTGCTATAATACAAGTAGAATTCAGTCAGTTTACAAGGAGGAATGCGGAAAATGAAAAAGCGCAAGGTACTTTCTGCGTTTTTGGCGGTCGCGATACTGGTGTCCACCGTGTGCTCGGTGAGCATTTGGCTATCGGCAGCCAACGGTGCCGGTACTCCACCGGATCCCGCAGAAGATTATGAACTGAAAGAGTCGGTTGTGATGGAGAACTTCCTCAACGCACCGGTGTCAAACGCCGTTGCTACGTTTGAGGGCGTTACCGTTACGGATATCCCGAACGTGGATTCCGCCTACAGTTACAAGGCGACCATGTTGCAGGATTCCAGCACGACCGCCAACCAGGATCTGCGGTATATCAGTTCCAAACAGAAAACCGGTTTACCGGCAGATAAAACGGGATTGGTGTACAAAATGTGGGTTCGGTACACACCGGCAGCGGGTGTATCGGATTCCGTAAAGCAGACGGTACGTTTCCAAGCCCCCGAAGCCATTGACAACAACGGTACAGCCGCCAAAGGGGATAACCTCTATGACGATATGACCGTGACGGGTAACGGTACATGGACGTTGGTGGAATTCCCGGTAGCGGAGATGACGGGCGCCGCTAACTTTGACGGATGCGGTGTGTGGACGGTTACCTTTACCTCTTTGAAAGGCAATACGTTCAAAACCGGTGATGTAATCGAATTTGCGAATATCACCGTTGTAAAGCAACAATGGATCCTGAAAAATAATGGCATGGGCGCCTATCCCGGTGAGGATTACGAAGAGGGTTCCAAAGTGGTACTGTCGAACTTCCTCAATCCGCCTGTCAGCAATGCTTTTGCAACGATGGAATCCGTGACAGTTACGGATATCCCCGAAAATGAATCGGCAAGCAGTTATAAAGCGACCATCCTGCAAGCATCCAGTACCACTACCAACAACGATTTCCGTTATATCAGTTCCACCAAAAAGTACGGTTTAACGGATAATCACGAGTATTTGATGTTGACCTTCTGGGCGCGTTATACGCCCAAAGCGGGTGCTTCTGATGAAGCATCGCAGACCATTCGTGCGCAAGTGCGTGAAGCGGTCAGTGACGGATCCGGCGGATACGTCGCCGGCGATCTGATTTATGGCGATGCGCAGATTGTTGGCAACGGTGAATGGCAAAAGGTTAAACTTCCGATTTCTGACATGGTCGGCGGTGTGAACTTTGACGGCACCGGTGTGTGGACCATGACGTTCACTTCTTTGAAAGGGAATACCTTTGTGGCAGATGACGTCATCGAATTTGCAGCGGTTCAGTTTGAACGTCCGAAATGGGTACGCAAGAACGACGGCTTGGGTGCATACCCGGGCGAAGATTACGAAGCGGGTTCCAAAACGGTTTTGGAAAACTTCTTGAATCCCCCTGTTGAGAATGCGTTTGCCTCGGCAGCCCGTAACGATGTCACCGATGTGCCGAATACGGTTTTGGCAAGCAGTTATCAGTACCCTATTCTGCAACCCTCCAGTACAACGGCAAACAACGATTTCCGTTATATCAGTTCCACCAAGAAAGACGGTCTGCCGAAAGAAACCGATTATCTGATCTTGTCTTTCTGGACACGCTATATTCCCAAAGCAGGCGCAAACGATACTGCCAAGCAAACGCTGCGTGTGCAGTACCGCGAAGCGGTTGCTAACGGCACAAGCTTTGCTGCGGGCGATCTTATGACCGGTGATTTCACGGTTGTGGGGGATGGTACCTGGCAGAAAGTCAGTATGCGCATTACCGATATGGTCGGTGGTGAGAATTTCAACGGTTGCGGCGTGTGGACCATGACATTCACCTCGCTCAAGGGTAACACCTTTGTGGCAAATGATACCGTTGAATTTGCGGATATCCGCATTGAAAAGCCGGTGTGGGTGCTCAAAAACAACGGTTTAGGTGCCTATCCCGGTGAGAATTACGAGGCCGGAACCGAAACCGTTCTCACCGATTTTCTCAATTTACCTGCCGGTAACGCATTTGCCGATATGCAACGTGTGGATGCAACCGATATTCCGAATGTGATGTTAGCAGCATCCTACAAAGCAACGTTGTTGCAGAATTCTTCCGCAACGGGTAACAACGATTTTCGGTATATCAGCACCACCAAGAAATACGGTTTGCCGAAAGAAACATCAAACTTGTATTTCACCCTGTGGGTGCGCTGCGTTCCCAAGACAGCGGCTGATCCTGCCCAAAAGCAGACGATCCGTGTGACGATTCGTGAAGCAATCGCAACCGGAACCGATACCTATGACGGCGGCGATACCATGTACGGTGACTTTGTTGTCACCTGCGATGGCAGCTGGCAACAGATTTCATTGCCGATTGCCGATATGGTCGGCGGTGCCAATTTCGACGGTTGCGGTATCTGGACGGTAACCTTTACCTCGCTGAAAGGCAACACGTTCAAGATTGATGACGTGATCGAATTTGCGGATATACATATTGAAAAACCGGTTTGGGTGCTGAAAAACGGCGGCATGGGTGAGTGCCCCGGTAACGATTATGAAGCCGGATCGGTTAGCGTGTTGCAAGATTTTCTGAACGTTCCCGCCGGCAACGATTTTGCGTCCATCGACCGCGTGATGGCGGCGGATCTGCCGGGCGGCACGATGGCATATAACTATCGGATGACGTTGCTGGAAAATTATAATGACACGGTGTACAACACAGGCAATCAACTGTGGAATAACACCACTCATAACAAAGATTTCCGGTATATCAGCAGTTCGAAAAAGACCGGGTTGCCTGCCGATAAGACGGGATTGTACGTATCGCTGTGGGTGCGTTACACACCGAAAGCGGGTACGTCCGATTCGCTCAATCAGAGAATCCGCGTGCAGATTCGCGAAGCGATCGATGACGGCGCAGGTGCTCAAACGTCGGGTGATCTGATCTATGGCGATCTGGTTGCCACCGGCAACGGTGAATGGGTCAAAGTAGAACTTCCGATCGAGGATATGGTTGGCGCCGCTAACTTTGACGGTTGCGGCGTATGGACCTGGACGTTCACTTCGCTTAAGGGTAACACGTTCAGCAAAGGTGACGTGATTGAATTTGCAAACGTGGAATTCCGTAAACCAGCCTGGGTGCTGAAAAACGACGGTATGGGTGCAGCCCCCGGTGAGGATTACATCATCGGACAGAAGATATATTGGAAAAATGAGGCAACGTTGATTTCCCGCATTGTCAAAGAAAGTTTGTCCATGAAACACGAAATCGTCAGCATCGATGAGGCGGCGATTGATACCACAAAGGCGTATAAAACAACCTTTGGCGATGCTGCGGATTTCAACGAGCATAAACTTTACTATATGTTCTATCCCGATGCAGCAAACGTTAACGAAGGCATCGATATGTCCGCGGTGATGGATGAAGCACGTATCGGTTTCTGGTTCAAGACGCCTGAGGGCCGCGATAATATGTCCTTCCGCCTGAGTTTGTTTGATAACAAATGGGTGGGCTACCTGAACAAGGATTTCGTGATCGTTAAGGGTGGCG
>JAFSIB010000101.1 GCA_017440005.1 Clostridia bacterium | reverse complement strand
TCCCCCCGCCGCTTTATTGATTTATTTTTACGGGCATTTCCAATCGTAGATCGGGTCGGGTGCTGCAAACGGCAATGTAAAAAAGCCGTCTTTTAAAGCAGTACCATCATACACGTGACGAATCACGTTCACCAACCGTTCAACGTCCTCGATCTTATGGTAGTGATAACCGCGGCGGTTGTACCAATACAGATTGTCTTCTGCACCGAGGAATTTGAACACCTCGCCCGCCGCCATCGTCGTATGCCAGGAACCGATGGGGTTTCCCCAAATATCGCTGGCCGCCTCGCCATCGAGCAACACACGCGGCGCCACTAACGCTTTTAAGTAATGCGAATCAAACGGCAGGTCTTCTTCTCTGCCGATATACTCCTTGAGTGCGGGATTAAACCACAGGGGGAAGTTTTTGAACATGTCTTCCAACTGTTCGCTGACCGCTGTTTGCTTATCCTCACGAATGGCTTTCACGCGCAGGCGGTAGCAACTGGTACTGCCCGCACAGCCCTCGTTCGGATTCACAATGGCAAAGCGTTCATCGCAAGCACCGGCGAGCAGTGCCGTTTTGCCGCCGCGGGAATGTCCCACCGCCGCCATGCATGACTTATCAATAAACGGCAAGGTTTCCAGCGCATCCACGCAGCGGGAATACCCCCATGCCCATGCGGCGATCGCACCGAAGTTATACGTAGGATATGCCTCTACCAACGGGCCGACGCGGCCCATATCCTGGCGATCCGGCATCAACATGGTACGGTTAAACAGCGCCAACGCGATACCGTTATCCAAAAACGTGCGGATGAATTTCTGATCCCACGGATAACGGAAACACAAGTCCCCGTCCACTGCCACGGGGAACGGGCCGTTCCCTTCCGGTTTCATCACGGTCATTTGCATATAAACGGGGTTCGCTTTGGTGCCGGTTTTAATCAGATAATTGCACACAGGATCGGCATTGCCGGTGCAAAGCACTTCCAAGATCTCCGGCTTTGGCGGCATGGTACCGTACTGCAATTCCACCGCCGTTTTATAAATTTCCGCACGGCGGTGCGTCCAATCCTCTTTTGTCTTCACCGGGGTGCCATCATCCATGATAAACGGATTCGGCAGTTTGCCGGCAAGTGTATGCTCGGTAACGGTAACCAGATCTTCCGTGACCTCTTTGCGGTCATGGATATAGTCAAACTCGCGCACACGTTCCAAAGCCGCTTTGGCATCCGCTTTAAAATTCACAAACGTGCCTTCCAGCGACAACCGATCGTTATAGCCGATCTCATTCATCACTAAAGCCCACGCACGAACGTCGTCCATATCTTCCTCATAGGGAATAAGATGATCCGGACTGTTACGTGCTACATGCAGATACCCAACCTGGCCTTTGACCCAATGGATCTGGTACGGTTCACCGCCAACCTGACTGTGGTGAAAAAAGTTGACCATGGTTTTTACGTTGGGTCGACTGACACGATTTGCCAACTCGGCACCTTCCGGCACCGTGTTGATAAAGTTTGTTTCACGGTCATTCAGCGGTTCGATCACCAAACGCATACCGTAAGCATCCATTTTCTTGCCGATCATACGGACAAGCTCAACGAACTGTGCCACACAGGTGTCACGGTCCCAATCGTCCTGTATACGACGGTTCGCACCGTTATCCAGCACCAGCATTTCAGCACCCAGTTCATGCGCACGCACAACCGCCTTATCAACATAGGTGAGGATCTTGCCGAGATCTGTACCCGGTCCAACCAATACATACTCATCGGGGAAAAAGCGGTTGCACACCTCTGCTTTGATGCCCGCCTGTTCCAAGGTTGCTTTACAGTCGGTAAACTCTTCCTCGGTCATCGCCGCAATTTCGCACAAAGCAGGTTCGATATAATCATAACCGCAGTTTTTCACAAACGCGGCATCTGTGTACGGTCTGCAAACTCCGAAACGCATACCCAAAACGCTCCTTACCAAGCCACCTGCCGACACCACTTTATGATCCGTTACAGGCAAAAAATCTTTTTTGTTCGGTCAATGCCCCGAACAGGCAATGTGTTCCGCATACAAACGATCAAACAAAGCCATGTTCATCGGCAATACGATCGACTTACGGTTTACACACCCGAATACGCAGAGAATCCACCGTCCACCGGCAATACCACACCGGTGATAAAGCTTGCCGCTTCATTGTTGAGCAAGAACAAAAGCGCGCCGTCCAATTCATCCGACTCGCCGAAACGGCCCATCGGGGTGGCGGCTAAGATCTTACCCGTACGCGCGGTGGGGGTACCGTCTTCGTTCCATAACAATTTTTCATTCTGCTTGGTGGAGAAGAAACCGGGGGCAATCGCGTTCACACGGATCCCTACACGGCTGAAATGTACGGCCAGCCACTGTGTGAAATTGGAAATGGCAGCTTTGGCTCCGGAATACGCCGGAATCTTTGTTAAGGGCGTATACGCATTCATACTGGAAATGTTCAGAATGTTGCATCCCTCACGCCCCACCATCTGACGGGCAAACGCCTGCGTGGGCAATAATGTGCCCAAGAAATTCAAATTAAACACAAAACCGACACCGGCTGCATCCAGGTCAAAGAAACTCTTGGTATCGGCATCAATATCGCCGAGTTCAAAATATTCTTTGTCGGTGGTGGCTTTCGGATTGTTACCGCCCGCACCGTTGACCAGAATATCGCATTTGCCGAATGTTTTTTCCACTTCATCGGCAACCGCATAGCAGATCTCTTTATCCAGAACGTTGCAAGAGAAGGCTTTGGCAACACCGCCTTCGGCAGTGATCTCATCCGCATATCCCTGCGCCGCCTCCAGATTGATATCCAGCAACGCCACTTTGGCACCCGCTCTTGCCAACACCTTGGCAAACGCGGAACACAACACGCCACCCGCGCCCGTAACAACGGCAACCTTGCCGGTCAGATCGGTATTCAGTACGTTAGCCATTATTTACCCTCCGCTTTTTCACAAGCTTCAAACAAGCCGTTAATATACGCAGCACCCAATGCGCGGTCATACAGACCGTAACCGGGTTTACCGGTCTCACCCCAGATCATACGGCCGTGGTCGGGACGCACATACCCGTCAAAACCGGTTTCCACCAAGGCCTTGACGATCTCGTACATATCCAGACTGCCGCAATTCGACAAATGACCGCTTTCTTCAAAACTGCC
>JAFSIB010000100.1 GCA_017440005.1 Clostridia bacterium | reverse complement strand
TGGAGCGGGTGATGGGAATCGAACCCACACAACCAGCTTGGAAGGCTGGGGTTCTACCACTGAACTACACCCGCATATCGCTGAATTATGATACCACACCCCTTACCCCGTGTCAAGTCTTTTTTTACCTTTTTTCCACAACATATCGTCGGTCGCCGTCAATACCGACCGTATACCCCGTGATGACCTGTGCCGTGCAAAAATCCTTGGCATGATTTTTTGCCAATTCTTCCAAGTCTTCACACACCGCCGCATACTGGGAAATGTGCAAACGGGTATCGCTGACCGATGCCGCCGCCCCGAACAGTGCCGCAAGGTCTGCCGTCGGTGTAAGAACTTGTGTGAGCACCGCCGCCGTGAGTTCGGCGGCAACGGCGGCTTGTCCCACCATTCCCTGCTCCCATTCGGTAAACCGTAACAACTGCGCCGCCTGCAACGGGGTGACAGTCAACTCGCCGGCAGGCAGCGCGTATACCGCTTGCGGCAAAACGAGGGATACGTTACCCGCCCATTCGCCCATAAGCGCCGCCGCATGATCCACCGATAACGACAGCACTTCATCCGTTTCCAAGTATTCCGTGACCTGCTCGCCTTGTGTGCGGTATACCGCCTCGGCGGTCGTGACGGCGGTGCCGCTCACCACTTCGGTTTGCGGCGGATACCCGACCACACGCACCGTCATGGTACGCGTATCCGTGTACACCCGCAGCAACGCCACCAAGGTATCGGCATCGTGCAGGATCACCCACGCCGACCGTTCCATGCCGCGTGTACCGAGCACCTCTTCTTCTGCAGGTTCGTTCGTTTGCAGGCGCGACAGAAGCGACGGTAACAGTAATACCGCCGTGAATACCGCAAGTGACAGAAAAAACGCGCCTGCCACCGTCACACTGTCACGGCGAAACCACGCAAAACGTTTGCGGTGTTGTTTTTTCATTCCACTACTCTCCCATCGCGAATTACAATGCGCCGCTCTGCCGATGCGGCAACGGTATCGTCATGCGTGATGAGCACCACGGTGTGTCCTGCGTGATGCAGATCGTGTAACAGACGCATGATTTCTTTGCCCGAACCGCTGTCCAGGTTACCCGTGGGTTCATCCGCCAAAATAAGCGGCGGCGATGCCGCCAACGCCCGCGCGATCGCCACCCGTTGCTGCTGACCGCCCGACAGTTCTGCGGGGCGGTGTTGCACACGGGCGGCAAGTCCCACCCGCCGTAAACTGTTTAAAGCGCGTGTCCGCCGTTCTTCGCGGTTCATGCCACGGTAAATCAGCGGCAATTCCACGTTTTCGAGCGCCGTCAGATCCGAAAGCAGATGAAACCCTTGAAAAATAAACCCGATCTGCCGACTGCGCACCTGCGCGCCGTGCGCCGCGCAAGCACGGCTCATATCCTGACCTGCCAGTAAGTAACGGCCTTTGGTGGGAACGTCCAGACATCCCAAAATGTTCATGAGGGTGGATTTCCCCGATCCCGATTGCCCCACCACCGCCACAAATTCACCGCGATCGATGGTCAGCGAAACGTCGTCCAGCGCTTTGACGGTATCGCCGCCGCGGTATATTTTACTGACATGTTGCAATTCTAATAACGGCGTCATACGATTCTCTCCTTTGCATTGTCAGTATATCCGTTTTTTCAAAAAATAAGCCTCCCGCCGTGTAATCGGCGGGAGGCGATTTTTGTTAATTATTTGGCATCGACGAGCGATAACGCACCCACACTTTCAAAAGTGTCCAGACGGTAGGATAAAATGCCGTTGCGCGAGATCACGTACAGGTAATCCCCGATATACACACCGCGCACGCCGTCACCGCTGAGCGCCGCCACACGTGCTTTGCGTGTGAAACCGTTTACGGGATCGTACCCGTACACATGGTAGGTACTGTCGACGGTGGCAAAACCGATAAGATTCTTCTCCACATCAATGAGCGCCGCTTTGTGATTGCTGAGCACGTCGCTGTACCGTTGATCCAACAGATACACGTGGGATTCGGTGACGGCGGTCGGGTCGCTCACATTGAACATCGAGAGTTTCATAAACGTGGTACGTCCGTTTTCATCCGCCTGCATACCGATGCCGAGCAGTTGCCCGTCACCGTACGGGTGCAGGTACTGGGAAAAACCGGGGATCTTCAGTTCACTTTGAATCACGGGGTTGCGGGGATCGCTCAAGTCCACCGTGAACAACGGATCGACCTGACGGAAGGTGACAAAATACCCGACATCGCCCGCAAAGCGCACGGAATATACCCGCTCGTCTTTGGCAAGATCGGTTAAACTGCCGACGGTTTTGAGATCGCTGTCCAACACCAGCAACGAGTTGGTCAGTTTGCCCGTTTCGGAACGTGCGGTGAGTACCACGCGCAGATATCCGTTGTGTTCGTCCATGGAGAACTGATTGAGAAGATCGCCGGAAACGGTGGTTTCCGCCGCTTTTTCGATCTGGCCGTTATTCAGCGCAAACCGCACGATGGGGGTTTCTTGGCTCAAATACGTATCCCCTGCCACGTACAGATTTTTTGTGTTGGCATACACGGTATCGCCGCTCACCATCACGGCTTTTTGCGATACCCGTTCGCCCTTGCCCGATACACGCGTGGCGGTCACCACGATATACGAACGGCTTTCCGTGCAGATATAAATATCCTCGGCAGGAAGCACCGCCGCTTCCCCGTCACACCCGGTTTTGGGCACGTACGTTGCGGGATCATCTTCCACAGGTGTCTGCTCCAGCACGTGATGGGACACGGTGTACAGCATATCTCCCACCATGCGGGAAGATAACAAGCCACCGTCCTGCTCAAACAAGGTAACAAACATCGGTTTTGTGGGTCGTGAAACGTCGTATATCCGCGCGATGGTCGATACACTCTGCCGGTCGGCGGTGTAACGGTACTGCGTGAGCACCAGACGGTTTTCATACAGATACATACCGGCGACGTCGTTTACCTCACCGTCGGGTAACGGAATGGAAAACTCAGCGAGTTTTTGCGGGGTGCCGTTGTGCGGATCCACGATCACCACGCGCGTGCCCGATAACACGTACAGATACTTACCGTCGGTTTTCACAATATCCGCTTCATCCACGCCGACCACCTGCAGATTGGTGTCGGAATACTCCACGGAATCGTCCACCACTTCTGTTGCTACTTCGTTGCGCACCGCAGAGTTGCCGGTAGCAGAGTTCTGCACCGCTACATCGCCATCCACGATAAAGTCACCGGTTCCGCCGTACAGCGTGTAATAGTGTTCCTGATCCTTGACGATGGCAAACAGTTCCGCGTACGATTGAATATCGGTTTCGGGTGCGGGTTTTGTAAACGGGAACGAACTCAAACATACCGATAACACCAGCGCCCCGCACAACGTGGCGAGTGCGACGATGGATTGGTTGCGCTGTTGCCGTTTGCGGTACGCATCACGGCGGGCAAAAACGTCCTCTGTGCGTTGTTCACAAGTCCTCATAGTCAATTCCTTCTTTCTCAAAGGCGGCGCGCAGGGCAAGGCGGCCGCGGTACAGTAAATTGGTCACTTGCCGACTGTTTTTTTGCAGTACTTTGGCGATCTCGCGGCAAGATAATCCTTCAAAATACATCAGATACAGCACTTCACGGTAGGCGGCGGGCAGTGTGCCGAGTAAGCGGCGGATGAGTGCCGCGCGCTCACGTTGCAAAACGGTACGGTGCAGGTCGTCGGTTGGCGCAGGTGTCCACTCTTCAAGCGGGATTTCCACCCGTTTACGGCGTAAAAAGCGCAAGGCTTCGTTGCGCCCGATTGCATACAGATACGTTTTGAAAAGCGATTCACCGCGCAACCGCGGTTTGCGCACAATGAGTTTCAAAAACGTTTCCGATAACAGATCTTCTGCCGTGTTTTCATCCTGCACGAAACTGTTGATATACCGCAACAAACGGTCACCGTATTCGTCAATGATCACGGTAATACCGCCGTCATCGCCGTTTAAGAACCGCTCGTATGCCGCCATACCGCGATCCGTCGTTTGCACGTCCATGCGCTCACCCCCGTTTTGTAGCTACATCCATTAGATACCGCAACCGGAAAAATCTCTCATTATTTTATCATATTTATTACAAACCTGTAAATATCTCTTGCAATGTTTTGTGATTTTTGGTATGCTAATAAGCGATAATGGAGTGGAGTGTTTTGTATGAAATTGGGGTTTGACAACGCACTGTACATGGAACGGCAGAAAGCGCATATTGCGGAACGGATCTCCAGATGGGGCGGCAAGTTGTATCTGGAATTCGGCGGCAAGTTGTTTGACGACTATCACGCCGCCCGCGTCCTGCCCGGTTTTGAACCGGATGCCAAGATCCGCTTGCTTTGCGAAATGCGTGAGCAGGTGGAGGTCATCTTCTGTATCAGTGCCGGTAACATTGAAAAGACCAAAGTACGTGCCGACCTCGGCATCAGTTACGAAATGGATCTGTTGCGGCAGATGGATCTGTTAACCGGGATGGGGATCGCGGTCAACAGCGTAGTCATCACACAGTACGCGGGTCAGTCAGCCGCGGATTCGTTCATGCACAAACTGGAAGCACGCGGCATCACCTATTACATCCACCGCCCCATTCAAGGCTACCCCTCTGACGTAGATCACATCGTCAGTGATGAAGGGTACGGTGCCAACCCGTACGTGGTCACGACCAAACCGTTGGTCGTGGTGACAGCCCCCGGACCCGGCAGCGGTAAACTCGCCACCTGCCTTTCGCAGGTGTATCACGAGTACCGCCGCGGTGTCATGGCGGGATACGGCAAATACGAAACGTTCCCCATCTGGAACCTGCCGCTCAAACATCCGGTCAATCTGGCATACGAGGCGGCAACCGCCGATCTGCAGGATGTCAACATGATCGACCCGTTCCATCTGGAAGCTTACGGTGTGACCACCGTGAACTATAACCGCGATGTGGAGGCTTTCCCCATCGTACGCACCATCCTCACCCGTATTACGGGTAATGATAAGTTTTACTGCAGTCCCACCGATATGGGCGTCAACATGGCAGGATACGCCATTGTGGACGATGAGGTATGTCAGGAAGCCAGTCATCAGGAGATCATCCGCCGTTATTACAAAGGTCTTTGTGATTTAAAACAAGGGCGTGAACGCGCCGAAACGGTGGAGAAACTGAAAATGATCATGCAAAGTCAGCAACTGCGGCCCGAGGACCGACCCGTAGTGCAACCTGCTCTCAACAAGCAGGCGGCTTGCGGCGGTGTGCCCGCGGCGGCGATTCGGTTGCCGGACGGACGCATCATCACCGGCAAAGCCACGCGGCTGATGAGCGCGTGCAGCGGTGCTGTACTCAACGCCATCAAAGTGATGGCGGATATTCCGAAATCCGTTTTGCTGATGAGCCCGCAGGTGTTAGAACCGGTACTGAAACTGAAACTGGAATTGCTCAAAAGCCGCAGCAGCGTCCTCAAAGCCGATGACGTGCTGACTGCACTGTACATCTGTGCCGCGTCGGATGAAACCGCCGCCAAGGCAGTTGCCAAACTGCCGCTGTTGCGCGGGTGTGAGTTGCACTCCACACAACTGTTGCATTCGGGTGACGAATCCACGTTGCGTAAAATGGGACTCAACATTACCTGTGAGCCCAACTTCCCCGATAAAAGTCTGTTCTTTGGTTGAGGTGAACTGCATGAATCACTATGATTATCTGATCGTCGGCAGCGGTCTGTTCGGCGCGGTGATCGCGCACGAAACGGCAAAGGCGGGGAAAACCTGTCTGGTGCTGGAAAAGCGCGCCCATACCGGCGGTAACGTCCACTGTGAAACGGTGGAAGATATCATTGTGCATCAGTACGGTGCTCACATTTTTCACACCAACAATAAAGACGTGTGGGATTACGTCAACGCACTCGCGGAGTTTAACCGTTACACAAACTCCCCCATTGCGAACTATAAAGGTGAGATTTACAACATGCCCTTTAACATGAACACGTTCCGTGCCATGTGGGGCGTGCGCACCCCTGCCGAAGCGCAGGCGATCATCGAAGAACAACGCGCCGAGATCACCGGTGAACCGCAAAACCTGGAAGAACAGGCGATCCGTCTGGTCGGCAGAGATATTTACGAAAAACTGGTCAAAGGCTATACCGAAAAACAGTGGGGGCGCGATTGCAAGGATCTGCCGGCGTTTATCATCAAACGTCTGCCGGTGCGCTTTACATACGATAACAACTATTTCAACGACCGCTATCAGGGTATCCCGATCGGCGGATATAACGTACTGATTGACAAACTGCTCAGCAAGGCGGATGTCATCACCGGTGTGGATTTTCTGGACGATCCCGAAAAATACCGTGCCATGGCGGATACGGTGGTATACACCGGCACGATTGATGCGTATTATGGGTATTGTTTCGGGAAACTGGAATACCGCACGGTGCGGTTTGAATCGGAAATTCTGGATGAGGAAAATCACCAGGGTGTTGCCGTGGTGAATTATACCGATCGCGAGACCCCGTACACACGTGTGATCGAGCACAAGCATTTTGATTTCGGCACACAACCCAAAACGGTCGTTACACGGGAATATTCCACCGACTGGCAGGACGGCATGGAGCCGTATTATCCGGTCAACGATGCACGTAATCAGGAGTTATACGCCCGTTACGCGGCGCTCGCGGCAGAAGAACCGCATACGGTATTCGGCGGCCGATTGGCGGAATATCGGTATTACGACATGGATAAAGTGATCGAATCCGCTTTGGCGCTTGCCAAAACCTTGTAAGGAGACGTATTTATGACGAAGAAAAATCCGATGGTGTCCATCATCGTACCTGTGTACGGTGTGGAACAGTTTGTGGGCAAGGCGATCGAAAGCCTGCAAGCACAAACGTTCACCGATTGGGAGTGTTTCCTGGTCGATGACGGAACAAAGGACCGCAGCGGTATCATTTGCGACGAGTATGCCGCAAACGATGACCGTCTGATCGTCATCCACAAAGAGAACGGC
>JAFSIB010000099.1 GCA_017440005.1 Clostridia bacterium | reverse complement strand
CCAGTTTTGATTATGAGCTCAAAGGCTATCGCAAATCCGAGCTTGTGAAACTGGATATTCTGCTCAACGGCGATGTGGTGGACGCCTTGTCCTTCATCGTGTTTGCCGGCAACGCGTATGCGCGCGGCAGGCGGTTGTGCGAAAAACTGCGGGATAACATTCCGCGCCAGTTGTTTGAAGTGCCGATCCAAGCGGCGATCGGCGGGAAGATCATTGCCCGTGAAACGGTGCGCGCCATGCGAAAAGACGTGCTTGCCAAATGTTACGGCGGTGACATTACCCGTAAGAAGAAACTTTTGGAGAAGCAAAAAGAAGGTAAGAAACGGATGCGTCAGTTGGGCAGCGTAGAAGTGCCGCAGGAGGCCTTTATGGCGGTGCTCAAACTGAGCGACGATGAATAACAGGAGGAGAGAAAATGGTAAACGTAAATGCCGGCGAAAAATTCTTAAAAGAAGGGTTGACCTTTGACGACGTGCTGCTCATTCCCGCAGAGTCGGACGTGTTGCCCGCCGATGTCAAACTCGCCACGAAACTGACAAAAAGTATCACGCTGAATATCCCGCTCATGACGGCGGCGATGGATACCGTTACCGAAGCGCGTATGGCGATCGCGATCGCGCGTGAGGGCGGTATTGGTGTTATCCATAAAAATATGGACATCGAAGCGCAAGCCGATCAGGTAGATCGCGTAAAGCGTTCGGAAAACGGCGTTATCGTTAACCCGTTTTTCCTCTCTCCCGATCACTTGGTGTCCGATGCCAACGAGTTGATGGGCAAATACCGTATTTCCGGTGTGCCGATCTGCCGCGACGGTAAACTGGTGGGTATTCTGACAAACCGTGACATGCGGTTCTTAACGGATTTTAATCAGCGCATTGAAGACGTCATGACCAAGGAAAATCTGGTGACCGCGCCGGTCGGCACGACCATGGAGCAGGCACAGGAGATCCTGCGTCAGCACCGTATTGAGAAGTTGCCCATTGTGGATGACAAAGGCATGCTGAAAGGGTTAGTGACCATTAAAGATATTGAAAAGGCTGTCAAGTATCCGAATTCGGCGCGTGACGCAGCGGGACGGTTGTTGTGCGCGGCGGCGATCGGTACGACCGCCAACGTGTTGGAGCGTGCGGCGGAACTGGTCAAAGCACAGGTTGACGTACTGGTTCTTGATTCGGCACACGGTCACAGCCACAACATTCTCAACTGCATCAAAAAAGTCAAAGCGGCGTTCCCGAACGTGCAGCTGATCGCCGGTAACATTGCCACCGCGGCGGCGGCAGAGGCGATGATCGATGCCGGCGCGGATGCTGTCAAAGTCGGTATCGGCCCCGGTTCGATCTGCACCACCCGTGTGGTTGCCGGTATCGGTGTGCCGCAGATCACGGCGGTGTATGACGTGGCGTGCGCAGCGGCAAAATACGGCATCCCCGTGATCGCTGACGGCGGTCTTAAATATTCCGGTGACCTCGTGAAAGCGATCGCCGCCGGTGCGAACGTGATGATGGTCGGTTCGCTGGTTGCCGGTTGTGAGGAATCCCCCGGTGAGACCGAATTGTATCAAGGCCGTCAGTTCAAAGTGTACCGCGGCATGGGTAGTTTGGGCGCAATGGCAAAAGGCAGCAGTGACCGCTACTTCCAGGAAAACAACAAAAAACTCGTTCCCGAAGGTGTTGAGGGCCGCGTACCGTACAAGGGGCCGTTGTCCGATACGGTGTATCAGTTGATGGGCGGTCTGCGTTCCGGTATGGGTTACTGCGGTTGCCACGATATTCCGGAATTGCAGGAAAAAGGTCAGTTTATCCGTATTACGGGTGCCGGCCTGCGTGAAAGCCATCCGCATGATATTTCCATTACCAAGGAGGCACCGAACTATTCCACCGGTGCATAAAATCGGGTTTTCTCAAACCCAAAGAAGGTGTTTTTGATGACACAACCCTTATTTGTTCCGGTATTGCTGGGCAGTGACGTGAACGTATACGGTATGGCGCGCTCTTTCCATGAGGCGTACGGGCTTTGTTCCGTGGCGATCGGCAAGGGGCGCCTGGGTGCCACCTCCAACAGTAAGATCGTAACGGTGGAGGTCGTGGAACCGCGCATTGAAGAAGATGAGGTGTTCTGCAAGACACTCATTGATTTTGCGGGGCGGTATCCCAAAGATATCACCTTGTTGCTGGTGCCGTGCGGCGATAACTATATTAAGTTGCTCGCGCGCAACCAGGATGCTCTGCGGGATTACTATGCGTTCACCTGCATTGATGCCGATCTGCTGATGCAACTCAGCATGAAAGAATCGTTTTATGCGTTGTGTGAGCAACACGGATTCTTGTTCCCGAAAACCGCTACGGTGACGGTGAACAACTACCAGACGGTGGAATTGCCGTTCGCATTCCCTGTGGTGATCAAGCCGTCCAACAGTGTGGCGTACTGGAACTGTCATTTCCCTCACAAAAAGAAAGTGTTTGTGGCGGAAACCAAAGAGGAATTTGATGCGATCGTGAACGCGATCTACGGATCGTCGTATCAGGACCATCTGATCATTCAGGAATACATCCCGGGTGATGACAGCCACATGCGCGTGATGAACTGCTATTGCGGTAAAGACGGCAAAGTCCGTTTGATCGCGCTCGGTCAGGCGCTGCTCGAAGAACATTCGCCGGAGGGAATCGGCAGTTATGCCGCCATTATCCCCACGGTGGATCGCCAACTGGCGCGGCAGATGCGCGAGTTTTTGGAAGGGATCGGGTACAAAGGGTTTGCGAATTTCGATTTGAAATTCGATAGCCGTGACGGACAGTACAAACTGTTTGAAATGAACCCCCGTCAGGGGCGCAGCAGTTTCTTTGTGACGGCGGATGGGTATAACCTTGCGGAGTATTTGGTAAACGACGT
>JAFSIB010000013.1 GCA_017440005.1 Clostridia bacterium | reverse complement strand
GTGTACTTCGGCAAAAAAAGAAACCCGAAAACCCTTGTAAAATAAGGGTTTTCGGGGTAGTGACTACTATTCCCACTCGATCGTGCCGATCGGCTTCGGGGTCAGGTCATACAACACGCGGTTGATGCCTTCCACTTCGTGGGTGATGCGATCGGTAATCTTGTGCAGAAGAGCATACGGGATCTCTTCGATGGTGGCGCTCATCGCATCGGTGGTATTTACCGCACGAATGATCGCCGGCCAGCCCTCGTACCGTTTGCCGTCACGCACACCAACGCTCTTGACGTCCGGTACCGCAATAAAGTACTGCCACACTTTGCCTGCAAGACCGTTCTTGTCGAACTCCTCGCGAAGAATGGCATCCGCTTCACGCAACGCGTGCAGGCGGTCGCGGGTGATGGCGCCCAAACACCGCACCCCCAAACCGGGACCCGGGAACGGTTGACGGTATACCATCGCATGCGGCAGACCGAGCGCCTCACCGACCACGCGGACTTCGTCTTTGTACAACAGTTTAACGGGTTCTACCAGTTCCATTTCCATATCTTCCGGCAAACCGCCCACGTTGTGGTGCGCTTTCACGCCGTCGGATTCCAGAATATCGGGATAGATCGTACCTTGAGCCAGGAACGAAATGCCGGACAACTTGCTTGACTCCTCATCAAACACCTTGATGAACTCGCCGCCAATGATCTTCCGTTTCTTTTCGGGTTCGCAAACGCCCGCTAAAAGATCCAAAAACCGATCGGTCGCATCCACGTAGATCAGATTGGCATCCAGTTCTTTTCCGAACACCTCAATGACCTGTTCGCTCTCGCCTTTGCGCATCAAACCGTGATTGACGTGTACACAAACCAACTGCTTACCGATAGCCTTAATCAAAAGCGCCGCCACAACCGACGAATCCACACCGCCGGACAAAGCGAGCAGTACTTTTTTATCCCCCACCTGTGCGCGCACAGCGGCAACCTGCTCATCGATAAACGCGTTGGCAAGTTCCAACGTGGTGATACGTTCCATGGTTTCGGGTCGTTTGTTTGTGTCCATAAAGGCTCCTCCTTCAACTTGTTCGGCTCATTTTTGATAAAAATAATTATATAGCGGCCGGTTTTTCATGTCAAGAAAAAATTCTCGCCAATATTGTCAAAATCCGTTAGCAATAACCGCTTTTTCCGTTACGATCAACGCCCGAACATTCACCGTTCCGTCTGCGCGCACGGTTTCAAACGCATACTGCCCGTCCACACACCCCATCTTCACGGTCAACCGTTCACCGAGCGGTGCTTCATTGACGTATTGGATCTGCACATCGGTTACGCGTACTGCATCAATGTCGGGAATGAAATCGCACAACATATCCGCGTAGTTGGTATTGTTCATGTGCGCGTTGCAATCAATATCCGTGTATCGGATCTCCCGCTCACCGACCACATTCAGTTGCACATCCGGCAACCGAAAACGTGTGGCGATCGGCAACGGTTCATCCGTCCAATACGAGAGTTCCACGTCCCCCGCACGGCAGAGTTTTTGCGTGCTGAGATTGAGAAGCCCGAACACACTGTAGGCTTCCGCCACCACCGTATCCCCGCGCAGCAACCGATAACACCGATCAAACGAGGCGCCTTTTGCTTCGATTGCCCAGGTTTCCGCCGTGATCTCGTCATACGCACGCAGATCCTCATGGATCACCAGGTGCGTACGACTCACCAAAAACGCGAGCCCCTGTTCCAGCAACTCCCCGTACGACGGCTTTTGTGTGTGCATGTTGCGGTTAGCAGTTTCCATCATATACCGCAACACCGCCGAGGGACGTACACGGTTGTTATGCGCCAGATCGTGTGAGGAGATGGTATACTTCGCTGTAAATTTCATACCGCTCAGCCCAACTGCGCCATGCTTTGTTCCAAAAGCGCAATTTTTTCCTGCAGACGTGCCGCCTGCTCACGTGCGGTGTTCACAACGGCTTCGGGCGCTTTATCCGTAAACGACGGATTGGCAAGACGGGCAAGCACACCGTCCAGTTGTTTTTGCGCGGTGTCTTTTTCTTTGGTAAGACGTGCTTTTTCCGCCTGCAGGTCCACCAGTTCCGCCATCGGGATCTTGATGGTAGCATCTGCCGTGACAATGCTCACCGCACCGTCCACGTCAAACGCGGTTCCCACCGTCACCTCGGAGGCAGACGCCAACCGCAGGAAGAACGGCAAACCTTTATTAAACTTATCGGCAAACGCCGTTTCAATGTACAACTGTGCTTTGCGGGACGGCGGCACGTTCATTTCGCCGCGACGGTTACGGATGGCACCGATGGCTTCCATGATGCGCTCCATTTCCTTTTCTTCCGCCGCAAAGCTCAACGCTTCATCGTACACCGGCCACGGCGCGATCATGAGCGACTCACCCTCGTGCGGCAACGACTGCCAAATTTCTTCCGTTACAAACGGCATAAACGGGTGCAACAGTTTGAGCATACCCGTCATCACGTACACCAGCACACGCCGTGCATCCGCCGCGTTTTCGCTCTGTAGGCGGCCCTTGCACAATTCAATGTACCAGTCACAGAAATTATCCCAGATGAAATCGTACAATTTCTGCACCGCGATACCCAGTTCGTACTTATCCAGATTCTCGGTTACCGCCTGCACCAAGGTGTTAAAGCGGGACACGATCCATTTGTCTTCCAACGTGAGCGTTTCGGGCAAGGTAAGTTCCACCGGTTCCTCGCCGATGTTCATTAAAATAAACCGCGCCGCGTTCCAGATCTTGTTGGCAAAATTACGCGAAGACTCCACTTTATCGGTCATGAAGCGCATATCGTTTCCGGGGCTGTTACCCGTTGCCAGCATAAAGCGCAACGCGTCCGCGCCGTACTGATCGATGATCTCCAACGGATCAATACCGTTGCCCAAGGATTTGGACATTTTGCGACCCTGTGCATCGCGCACCAGACCGTGGATGAGTACCGTGTGGAACGGTGCCTTATCCGTGTATGCCAATCCCGAGAAGATCATACGGCTGACCCAGAAACCGATGATATCGTAACCCGTTACCAACGTATCCGTCGGATAGAAATATTTCAGATCCGCGCTGTCCTCATCCGGCCAACCGAGGGTCGAGAACGGCCACAAGGC
>JAFSIB010000098.1 GCA_017440005.1 Clostridia bacterium | reverse complement strand
ATGGCGGCCGTTGGATCATGATTGCCACCCTGGCAGGGGATATGACTGAGGTCGACCTGCGCAACGTCTTTGTACGCAACGTGCGCATTATCGGCAGTACGTTGCGTTCCCGCAAACCCGAAGTCAAAGCCGAAATTCTGGCATCGCTCGTGCGTGACGTTTGGGCAAAGGTATCCAGCGGTGAAGTCCGTCCGACCATTTATAAAGTGTTGCCCATTACCGAAGCCGAAGCCGCACACGATATTCTGTACCGTGGCGAAAATATCGGCAAAGTGGTGCTCACCGTCAATTAACCCAAAACGCACCCCCGCAGGGTGCGTTTTTCTTGACAAGGCACGGTTGCGGTGATAAGATAAAGGGCAGAGAGTAGAGAGAAACGGAAACGGTGCAGCCGTTTTGCGTTTCTCTTTTTCGGTAAATGAGGTGTACGACATATGACAACCGCAGAGAGGATCCGCAACACACAGCTGTTTTTGTTTGATATGGACGGTACGTTGTACTTGGATAATGACCTGTATGACTTCACCATCGACCTGCTCAAAACCATTCGGGAAAGCGGTCGGCGGTATCTGTTCGTGACCAACAATTCTTCCAAAAGTGTCAAAGATTACATCACCAAACTGGAACGGTTGGGCATCGCCGCCGACTACGATGATTTTCTGACTTCCTCGCAGGCAGCGGCATATTATCTGAAACTGCACCATGCGGATGCCCGCTTGTACGTGTGTGGTACGGAATCGCTCAAAGAGGAACTGCGGCGTGAGGGTTTCACGGTCACCACCGATCCGGAAGAAACCGATTGCATTGTTATGGGCAACGATACCGAGCTCACCTTCCAAAAATTATATGACGTTTCCAAATTACTGTTAACGCGGCCGGACATCCCGTATATTGCCACCAACCTGGATTACGTCTGCCCGACGTATTTCGGCAGTGTTCCGGATTGCGGCAGTTTCTGCGATATGCTGTATAATGTGTCCAAACGCCGTCCCGTTTCGGTGGGAAAACCGTCACCGCTGATGCCGCAACTGGCCATGGAGCGCACCGGTTATTCCGCTGATCAGACCGCCATGATCGGTGACCGCATTTATACTGATGTCAAGAGCGGTCTTAACGCCGGCGTGCTGGCGATCTTAGTCATGAGCGGTGAAACCACCCAAGAGATCTTGGACGCATCCGAAGACCGTCCCGATCTGGTACTGGAAAGCGCCGCGGAAATTCTGGAGGCATTACGATGAACAACATGACGGTCAACGAATTGTTAAACGGTGTACACTGTACCTGCGGTCGGCACCATACCTGTTCTATTGAAAAGGTGTATATCGAAGAAAATGCCATTCGCCATTTAACCGATCTGTGTGCCGATGTGCAACGCGTGTTATTGGTAGCGGATGAGAATACCTTTGCGGCGGCAGGCGCGCAGACGGAGAAAGCGTTGTGCGGCAAAGAGATCCGCAAGCAGATTTTTGACGGTTCTGCGGTATTGGTGCCCGATGAACGCGCCATCGCCGCGGTGGAATCCGTGCTGGGCGATGCCCAGACGATCGTTGCCATCGGTTCGGGCGTCATGCAAGACTTGTGTAAGTATATTTCCCACGTGCACGGCGTGCCGTATATCGTGGTTGCGACTGCTCCGTCCATGGACGGCTACGCATCCGACGGTGCCGCCATGATCACGGGCGGTATGAAAACCACCTTTGCCGCGGGTTTGCCGCGCGCCATTTTGGCAGACGTGGACGTGCTGCGAAACGCCCCGCTGGATATGATCAAAGCGGGATACGGCGATGTGATCGGTAAGTATTCCGCGTTAAACGACTGGAAACTCAGCCGCCTTGTGAACGATGAATACTTTTGTGAGTACATTTATGATCTGACAATGGATAAGGTACTGCGCACCGAAGCGTTAGCGGACGGTCTTTTGCGCCGCGAAGCGCAAAGCGTACAAGCCTTGATGGAAGCGCTGGTCGTCATCGGAATCCTCATGAGCTTTGCCGGTTCTTCGCGTCCCGCATCCGGCAGTGAACACCACTTGTCGCACTTTTTTGAGATCACGGGTATCGTCAAAAACCGCCCGTATTTCCCGCACGGCATTGATGTGGCATATTCCACGGTGATCACGGCGGAACTCCGTGAATTATTGCTCACCAAAACCTTCCCGCAAACGGCTTACCGTGAACCGCGTGCGGAATATGAAGAGAACGTGCGCCGCGTGTACGGTAAAGTGGGGGACGGTTGCATCGCCCTGCAGGATAAGATGGGTCGGTATACCCGTGACACCGCACCTGTTTATCGCGAAAAAGAAACCGCGATCCGCGCCGTGTTATCCGAAATGCCCACCGCCGAAGAGATCCGTAAACGGTTGGCGTTGGTGGAACTGGATATGGCGGAGTTTTATGATCTTTACGGTCAACAAACCATCGACGATGCCGTGATGTATGCCAAAGACCTCAAAGACCGTTATACGGTGCTGTGGATGTATTATGATTTTCTGAAATGACTCTTTACTTTTAAAAAAATGTTTGGTATACTATGTGGCAGTAAACGCAAAGACGGAGACCAGTAACACGGTGATGCTTCAAAGAGAGCATCCGGTCGGTGTAAGGATGTAAGATACCCGTGTGAATACACTCCTGAGCGGCAACCTGAACTGAACAGTAGGGAAGACGGGAACGCCCGTTACAGCGTGTGAGTGCTCTTTTTGCACTCCGTGAGGGGT
>JAFSIB010000097.1 GCA_017440005.1 Clostridia bacterium | reverse complement strand
TATTATCATGTTAACCAGTCCCAACCCCGACCCGTACCGCGATTATCGCATTGCGGAAAAACTGCCCGAAGTGTTGGAAGAAATGGCGGTGCAAGCAAAGCACTTGCAGAACATTTCCGATTACATTGCTTACACGGGCGGCGGTCGCGGAAACGATACGTCGGTGCTCGATAAAATGCAGCGCCAGTTGCAGGACTTCATCGACGATCCGGAAGGGATCCCGTCGCTGCTCGGCTCTTTTAACAGTAACAAGAGCGCACTCGGCACCTGGATCATTGAGAAAAAGAGTCAACCGCTGGAAATCGACTGGATCGAATGGGTCCCGAGTGGGCAAGAGGGGCGTGACGGAAAAGAAACATTGTGGCAGAGCCTGAGCTTTGGCGTGCGCCAGTTCATGGCATCTTACACCAACGATTATTCCGCGGCTTTTGGTAAAGATGCCGTAGAAGTCTGGACTGCGGCCGGTCGCGATCAGGTACAGGTGCTCACACGTTTGATTCAGGAACAGTTTACGGACAAGACCGGTATCGACGTGCAATTAAAACTCGTCCAAGGCGGCACGGTTTTGCCGGCAGTGGTTTCGGGCATCGGTCCGGATGTTTCCTTGATGAACAGCAACGGCGAAGCCATCAACTTTGCCTCGCGTAAGGCGGCAACCGCCGTTTCGGATTTTGAAGGCTTTGATGAAATTGCCAAACAGTTCCACGACAGTGCACTCGTCCCGCTTCGCTTGCAGGGCAAGACCTATGGCTTGCCCGAAACGCAAACGTTTCCGGTACTCTTCTACCGCACGGATATTTTTGAGGAAATGGGGTACCAAGTGCCCACCACGTGGACTGAAGCGTATAACCTGATGTTTGAACTGCAAAAGAACAATATGGAATTCGGTATTCCCACCGGTATTTTCGGATACAGCTTGTTTTTGTATCAGAACAACGGTCAGCTTTACAATGCGGACGGCAGCCGTTGCATTATTGACAACGAAAACGGTATACAGGCATTCCGCCAATGGACCAAATATTTCTCAGATTTCGGTATGCCGATGACCTATAACTTTGTTAACCGTTTCCGTTCGGGCGAGATGCCCATCGGTATTTCGGATTACACGGCGTACAACACGTTGGTGGTGTTTGCACCCGAAATTTACGATAACTGGGATATCGCTTGCGTGCCCGGCACGGTGCAGGCAGATGGCAGTATCAACCGTTCGGTTGCTTCCACCGGCACGTGTTCCATTCTGTTCTCCGCGTCGGATAACAAAGAGAATGCTTGGAAATTCCTACAATGGTGGTGCGGCAGTGATGCCCAGCAAGCCTATGCACGTGAAATTGAGATTCGTTTGGGCGCATCCGCCCGTTATGCTACCGCCAATTTGGTGGCATTTGATAACCTGATGTGGACACCGAAACAGTTATCGGTGCTCAAAGAACAAAAGAAAAGTGTCATGGGTGTTCCCGAAACGCCCGGCGGCTATTTTACCAGCCGTCACATTGAAAATTCGTTCCGCAAAGTGGTGCTCAACAGTACCGACGTTAAAGAAACGTTGGTGGAGTACTGTGAGCTCATCAATCTGGAAATTGCGGAAAAACGTGACGAACTGAACATCGGAAAGGAGGAATAAGACGTGTCGCGGCATACGGATTTACAAAGACAGGAAAGCGTGTGGGAAAACATTCGCCGCAACAAATTGTGCTATTTGTGCATCGCGCCTTATTTCATCCTGTTTTTCCTGTTTACGGTCGCACCGGTGTTATCGTCGATCGGTTTAAGTTTCACGTATTACAACATTTTACAACCGCCGGAGTTTGTCGGCTTGGATAACTATGCCAAAATGCTGTTTGCAGACAGTATTTTCACGCAAGCCGCCGTTAACACCTTGGTGATGGCGTTGGTGGTCGGTCCGGTGGGGTATCTGGGTGCTCTTTTGCTTGCCTGGATGATCAATGAATTACCCCATGCCGCCCGTACGGTGCTGGTTCTGTTTGTGTATGCACCGTCGATTTCCGGTAACATTTATTTGGTTTGGTCCATTCTGTTCAGCGGTGATGCTTACGGCTATGTCAACGGTATTCTGATGAATCTGGGACTTATCAAAACGCCTATTCAATGGTTTTTGGATACGCAGTACATGATGCCGCTCATTATCATCATCGCCTTGTGGATGAGCATGGGTACCGGCTTTTTGTCCTTTATCGCCGGTTTGCAGGGCATGGACCGCAGTTTATATGAAGCCGGAACGGTGGACGGTATTAAAAACCGTTGGCAGGAACTGTGGTACATCACACTCCCGCAAATGCGCCCGCAGTTGTTGTTCGGTGCGGTTATGAGTATCAGTTCTGCGTTTTCTATCGGTGATATTACCACCGCTTTGTGCGGTAATCCCAGCACCGATTACGCGGTACACACGGTGCTCAATCACATCTCCGATTACGGTACGACTCGTTTTGACATGGGCTATGCCTCTGCCATTTCCACCGTACTGTTCCTCATTATGATTTTGTGTAACCGCGTCGTACGGCGTGTGTTACGCAACGTCGGTAATTAAGGGGAGGGTAACGATATGAACATGCAAAAACGTTTTACCCGTTCCCGATTCGGCAGTGCGGTCAACCTTATTATTTTGGTGTTGATCGGCTTGTTTATGGTGTTTCCGATGGTGTATACCATCAACAACGCCTTCAAACCAACCGACGAGCTGTTTATGTTCCCACCGAACTTATTTGTCCGCAATCCCACACTGGATAACTTTTTGGATTTCAGTGTACTGATGCGGGATTCGGTTGTGCCGATGAGCCGTTATTTTGTGAACTCCTTCCTCATCACGCTGATCGGCGTGGCGGGGCAGGTCGTGTTGGCTTCTTTGGCGGCATACATGATCTCCAAACACGATTTCTTCGGCCGTAACGTGCTGATGGAAATGGTCATTCTTTCCCTGATGTTTACCGGTTCGGTAACGGCAATTCCGAACTATATCATCATGACCAAATTACATCTCATCAACACACATCTGTCCATCATCCTGCCGGCGTTTTGCTCGTCGATGGGTCTGTTCCTTATGAAACAGTTTATTGATCAGATGATCCCGCATTCGCTGTTGGAAGCGGCGCGGTTGGACGGAGCGGGAGAGTTGTATATTTTCTTCCGCATTGTGATGCCGATTTGCAAACCCGCATGGATGACGCTCATCATTTTCTCGTTCCAGTCACTGTGGAACAATGCGGGCAGTACCTACATATTCGATGAAGAACTCAAAACATTGCCCTATGCGTTCAACAACGTTGCGTCCAGCGGTCTGATCGCGCGTGCAGGCGTTACGGCGGCTGTCGGTCTTTTGATGATCTTACCGCCCATCGTCACTTTTGTGATCACGCAATCCAACGTGTTGGAAACCATGGCAACGTCCGGTATCAAGGATTGAGGTGACAAGGCTCATGTTAAAACGATTTTGTTTACTCACGGTCATTGCCTTGTTACTGTTCACCATGCCGGTTGCCGCCATGGTGGAAATGAACGAGGAAAGTGATAGCTATCAGTTTGGCACGGGTTTACACACGGTGGATGCTCCCACAGCCTACACGGCAAAGGAAATCTTAACCGCCGCCGATTTCGGTGCCGATAAGCTTGTCAGTCTGGACGACTTGTGTATTGCTTCGGATGGCAGTTTGTTTTTGGCAGACGGGGAGGGTGGCACAGTCTATAAACTGTCCGCTGACCGTCAGACGTGTCTGACCCTGCACACCTTTACCGTAGGGGAAACGGAGGTTTCCTTGACCCAGCCTACCGGCGTTTTTGTGGATGCTGTCGGCGATGTGTACGTGGCAGACAGACTGTCCGGTTATATCTATGTGTTTGACAGCGCTTTTCAGTATAAGCGCCGTATCCAACCCCCTGCAAAAGAAGAGTTTTTCTCAGAGCAAGCATACGAACCGCTCAAGGTCTGTGTGGATAACGGCGGCCGCTTGTACGTGATCTCTGCCAACCAAACGCAGGGCATTTTACAGTTTTCGCCCGAAGGCAGTTTTATCGGCTTTTTGGGCGCCACGCGTGTACAACCTACTGCGGCGGAATTGTTTGCGCGCATGTTTGCCACCAAGGAACAGCGCAATAGTTTACTGCGTTTAATTCCCACGGAATATAACAACATGGATGTGGACAGCGATAATTTCATTTACGCAACCATCAGCGCATTGACCGAAAGCAGTTTGTACGGTGATGCGCGTAATAACACCTCCAACGCCACACCGATTCGCCGTTTGAATCCCAAAGGTGAAGATGTGTTGTTGCGTCAAGGTGCATATCCGCCGATGGGCGACGTCAACTTCTTGCTTACCTATCAGGCTGGTAAATCGGAAAATACCGAAGAAACACGCGGTGCATCCCGCATGGTGGATACTGCTTGCCGCCAAAACGGTGTGTATACGTTACTGGATAATCGGCAGGGTCGATTGTTCACATATAACCGCACCGGTGAATTGTTGTTTGTCAGCGGCGGTTCCGGTCAAAAACGTGACGAGTTGTTGGCACCGACCGCTGTGGATTATTGGGGCGATAACTTGGTCGTTGCCGATCAAGGCAGTAAAAGTGTCAAGGTGTTTTCACCCACGGCGTATGCTGAGCAGGTACTTAGCGCCATCGATTATCATGAACTGGGTGATTATGAGCGTGAGGCCGAGATCTGGGAAGTGGTCAAGCGGGAATATATCGGTTCCGAATTGGCGTACCTCGGCTTGGGTAAAGCGGAATACACACTTAAAAATTATACCGCTGCCATGGAAAACTTTAAATTGGCGAACAACAAAGAGTATTATTCAAAGGCATATAAAGCGTATCGCAAAGATTGGGGATACCAAAACATCGGATGGTTGCTCGGCGGTGCGGTGGTTGCCTGTGTGGGTATCGCATTGTTGGTGCGCCTGACCCGTAAAAAGATTGCGGCGTGCATGGAATATCCGTATACGCTGCCCCGACGTGTCTGGTATGCCAAAGATTTGATCTTCCACCCGTTTAAAAACTTCTGGGATCTCAAAGTGCAGGGGATCGGTACGGTGTGGTCGGCAACTGTGATTTTGATTCTCACGGTTGTGTTAAAACTGATTGAAACCGCCACCAAACCGTATTTGTTACAAGCAGACGACGGCAATCAAAATATCCTGTTACAAGGCTTCTTTGGTATTGTGTTGTTGATCGTTTTATTTGTGGTGGCTAACTGGTGCTTGACATCACTTATGGATGGCAAAGGAAAGTTCCGCGATATTTACATTTACGCGTGCTATTCTTTGTTCCCGATGGTACTGATCACACCGATTCAAATCGCGATCAGTCATATCCTCAGTCAGGATGAGATGGCGTTGTACACCTTCTTGTCCACACTGGCGATCCTGTTGGTGCTCGCTCAGGATGACAGTTCTATCGGAACCATAAACGAAAATTTGGCGTTTTTGAGC
>JAFSIB010000096.1 GCA_017440005.1 Clostridia bacterium | reverse complement strand
CAAGGTGCAATTGATGCGCTCGTGGAGAACTGCTGGATCTACCAATGCTACGATGCGGGCATCACTCCGCAGGGGGTCGGCTCGCCGCACGTCTATAAGAACGTAGTATTTCGCAATAATTTGATCGAATACTGCAACTATTCTATTGAAGTGTTTGATCGGAACAATGAAACCGTCTGGGACGGTCTCCTCATTGAAAACAACATTTTGCGCTTCGCAGGCTATGGATTCTTGCCGGCGGCCGCCAGACCGGATAGCCATATTGGTGTCGCGAATTATGTTGGCTGGAGTTGGAACTACGATACGTTCCCTGGTAAGGGGTTCGTAATGCGAAACAATGTGTTTGATTGTTCTGCCGGCAATCTTGTTTTCTGGCATGGAAAAACCTATACGGAGGGTTTGACTATTACGGGAAACAGCTTCTATCAAAAAGCAAATGCCAGTGGCAAAGCAATTCACTTTGCTCAAAATGCGCCGCAGGCCGCCACAAATCAAGAAGAACTTGAAGTAGCTGTTCGCTCGTTTGAGCATGAGGCAAAAACGGTTAAATGGTTGGACTAATCCGATGTCACGGTTAATATCGAGGTGTTAACTATGAGCAAATTACTTTTGAGAGAGCTACATACCGAGACCCTTCCCAAAGGAAACAGCGCCTCCAAATGGAATCCGCAAAAGGGCGGTGCCGATGCTGAGGCTGAGGCTTTGCGGCAGGAAATTTTGGGCGCCGAAGATAAGCTGGTTATCACCGGCACTGCTTATTACGTTTCTCCGAACGGTGACGATTCAAACGACGGCAAATCGCCCCAAACCGCATGGAAAACTCTGGATGCTGTTCGTAAGCATGAAGATGACTTCCAATCGGGCGACGGTGTGTTGTTTGAACGCGGCGGTATCTGGCGTTCGCAGATCACTTTGGAAGCTACCATGTTTAACCCCGCTGTGGAAAAACCGCCGTTGCCGATTTTGTTCAAAGCAAAGTCCGGTATGTCGTACGGTGCCTACGGCACAGGCCCCAAACCGGCGATCTACGGTTCGTTTAAGAACTACGCGTGGGAAGAATGCTGGGAGCCGACCGAGTACGACAATATTTGGAAGGTTGAAACCCCGTTTGCCGACTGCGGTGTCATTGTGTTTAACCATGGTGAAGAGGCGGGCATCAAACGTTTCATGGGTCATCACATCGAGAAGATCCATGATTTGAAAGAAAACTTTGAATTCTATCACGATTTTGTAAACGGCATCCTGTATTTGTATTTGGATAAGGGCTGCCCACACGACGTGTATGACGATATTGAGTTGTGTCTTCGCGAGGACTTCTTGTATATCGGTCGCGAAATAGAAAACGTTACCGTAGACAATCTCGCGATCAAGTACTTTGGCCACTACGGTGTCGAGATCAAGGAGAAGACCAAAAATATTGCTTTCACCAACTGTGAAATGGGTTGGATCGGTGGCTGCGTATGGGTGTATTCTTCTTATCCGTATTCCCCGGGCGCTCGTCTTGGCAATGCCATTGAGTTCTGGGACGATTCCGAAGATGCTTTGATGGAATACAACTGGATATACCAAGTGTTCGATGCTGGGTTATCTCCGCAGGGGATCAGCCCTGCCGGGCATTTTAAGAACATGGTAATGCGCAAAAATCTTCTTGAATATTCCACGTATAACATTGAGTTTTTTCATCGTCATCCGGAAACCGACTGGGACGGCTACTATATTGAAGACAATATTATTCGTTTTTCCGGTTACGGTTGGGGAGATCAGAGAGACAAAACGTATTCCACTTCTAACATCTGTGGCTGGACATTTACGTACGATGTTTCCCCGCGCATTTATATTCGCAACAATATTTTTGATTGTTCGAAGTATAATACGGTATTTTGGCACTGGGCCGACGGTCGTGAATATCCGGAAGTGGAAATTTCCGGTAATACCTTCTATGAGAAGGACGGCGGGACCGGTAAAGCGATACATTATGCCGGCAACGATGAAATGACGGCAAGTAATCAAGAGGAATTGGAAGCGGCGATGAGATCGTTTGATTCCAACCCAAAACTTATCAAGTGGTTACCGTAAGCAACGGTGATAGTTAAATAAATTTTTGTAATTTTTTTAAGAAGGTGGTGTCGGCAATGAAAAGGATGATGGCGTTTGTTGCTGCATTGGTGTTAGTGATCGCGTTAGTTCCTGCGTATGGTGTATACGCTGCTGAAACGGACATGGGAACGGAAAGCGAGCCCCAAACTGATGCAACAACTATCGAAACCGATGCTTCCTACGAGGCATATCTCTCCGCGCTCCCGTCCTTGGAACAAGCTCAGACGGTTGCGGAGACGGCAGTGAGTGCCGTTTTCGGTAAGGATCCCGTCACGATCACGGTCGAGGTACCGGCGGATGGTTTATACACGATCGGTATGGAGTACAAGGCAACGGAGCGCAAAACGGCGCCCCTTGAAGTTGCGCTCACAGTGGATGGTAACGTCCCTTATGACGCATTGAATGCTTTGGAGTTCCCGCGCATGTGGACAAACACGGGGGAGATCAAAACGGATGGCCAGGGGAACCAGATTCCCATGGAGCAGATTCCGTATGAAGATTTTTACCGCAATGTTGCTCTTAACACGTCGGGCTGGGATGCAGATCCGTACTTGATCGCCTTGACGGCGGGCACGCATACAGTCACGATCACGCCTGTGTCGGGTAACTTTGAAATCAAGTCGTTTTTCTTCGGTGTTAAAGATGAAGCACCGGCTTATCAAGCTCCTTCTGATACCGACCTTTATTATGACGGCAATATGGTTGTTTTGGAAGGCGAAGCGGCGGATTTGACCAACAGTTTTTGGATCACGGTCAAATCTGACGTGACGACTCCGAAAGTCACGCCCCATGATGCCGAAAAAAATGTTCTTAACTATGTGGGCGGCAACTGGAAAACCAGTGGTGATACGGTTGTATGGACAACACCCGAATTAGAAGCCGGCTATTATCAGATCGGTTTTTCCTATCGCCAAAACACGGTTATCGGTTCCTCCAGCTACCGTGCTTTAAAGATCGATGGTGAATTACCTTTTGCCGAAGCAGGAGCATTGGCGTTCCAATACGATAACAGTTGGCAGCGTCAATTCTTTGCTGATAAAGAAACGGATACGCCGTACCTCGTTTATTTGGATGAGGGCAAACACGAAATCAGTTTGACGGTTACACAGGGGACGATGTCTGACGTTACGGCTTTGTTGCGTGATGCTGTTGCTGTGTTGGGCGACTTGTACATGGATATTGTTATGATCACGGGTGAATCAGTCGATATCTATCGTGACTATGAGTTGTTTAAGCAGATCCCCGATATGGAATCGCGCATCAACGATTCCATGGAAAAATTGAATCAATCGTTGGTGCTTTTAGAGAAAGCTTCCAAAAGCACCAGTGGTTCCCATGCCGGTGTCATCAAAGCGATGGTGCAGGTATTGGATCAAATGATGAAAAACAAATACAGCGCGCATCGCTACACGAGCAATTACTACAGCAGTTATTGCAGTCTTAGTGCAACGTTGAGCGAAATGCGCGATATGCCGCTGGACATTGATCAGATTTATTTGACGAAGCCGGGTGACAGTTTGCCGAAGCAGGCGGGCTTTTTCAGTAACATTGGTTTCTCGATCCACCGACTTGCTGCGTCCTTCTATTTGGATTATAACAACGTTTCCGGTGCTAAAGAGGGTCAGCAGACGATTGACATTTGGGTTAACTGGGGTCAGGATCAAGCACAAGTATTGAACTCTCTGAACCAGACCTTTACCGAAAAGACCGGCATTGCTGTCAATTTGAAGATCGTAAACGCCACGATCGTGCAGGCGGTTTTGTCAGGAAAGGGTCCCAACGTGATCTTGCAGCATAACCGAAGCGAACCGGTCAACCTCGCGATGCGCGGTGTTTTGCGAGAGTTGAGTTCTTTCCCGGATTACGAAGAGGTCTTGGAACGGTTTATGCCGGGTGCAGAAGATCCGTATTACTACAAAGGCGAACTGTATGCATTGCCGGATACGCAGAACTTCTACATGATGTTCATCCGTACCGATATTTTTGAACAGTTTGGTCTGGAAATCCCGAAAACGTGGGAAGAGTTTGAAGAAGTTACGAAGATTTTGGCGCGTAATAACTTAGACGCTTCCATACCGTATACTCAGATTGCATCGACCACCGCTACCAATGCGGGTATCGGTAGCCTGAGCTTGTTCCCCAGCTTGGTCATGCAGCGCGGGTTGTCTCTGTATGCTGAGGATGGCAAGAGCACAACCTTGTCTACTCCGGAGATCATTCAGGTCTTTACGGATTGGACGGATTTCTACACAAAATTAAAGATACCGGTTACCGTTGATTTTTATAATCGTTTCCGTACCGGTACTTGCCCGATGGGTGTTGCTGTGTATTCTACGTATAACACTCTCAAGGCGACAGCTCCCGAAATTGAAGGTATGTGGACAATGGTCCCGATTCCCGGAACGGTGCAGGAAGACGGAACGATCAACCAGGCATCTACCGGTGGCGGTACCTCTTGCGCGATTTTGAAATCGACATCGGAAAAAGAGAAAGCCGCTTGGGAGTATTTGAAATGGTGGACGGATACCGAAACGCAAACCAACTATTCCATGACAGTGGAATCCATCTTAGGTCCGACCGGTCGTGTTGCGATTTCTAATGCCGAGGCGATGCTGGACGGTCTTTCCTGGGAAGACGATGCTGCCACTCAGTTAGAGGCGGCATGGCGTCAGGTGAAAGAAGTTCCGGAGGTTCCGGGTAGTTACTATATCGCGCGTTCCATTGACCATTCCTTCTGGAATGTTGTCAATGCCGGTAAGATCCCGAAGGACATGTTGAATAAGTGGGGTCTTGAAGTGGATCGCGAAATTGAACGCAAATGGAAGCAGTACGAAAACAGGTAGGCAAACCTGAGCGTATGCAATGATTGTTCAGTATCCGGCAAACGACGTCGGTCGTTTGCCGGGCACTCAGCAGATTTATGTAACAAGAGGAGGAAACAGGGTGAAAACAAAAACAGTACCCACCTCAAAATCGAAACTGTCCGGAGCAGGAGAAAACACGGCTTCCTGGTTGTTGCTGGCACCGTTTATGGCGTTCTTTATTTTGTGTACGCTCATTCCGGTAGGCTCCTCGATCGTGCTTAGTTTCTTTGATTACGATATGGTTTCAACCCCGATTTTCACGGGAATTCAGAACTATATGCGTATGTTCACAGATGACAGTGTGTTTTTCACGGTTTTGGGCAACACATTAAGATTTGCAGTCATAACCGGTCCGTTAAGCTTTTTACTTTCTT
>JAFSIB010000095.1 GCA_017440005.1 Clostridia bacterium | reverse complement strand
CGCACACGGTCGGGATAATCCACCAATGCCAGATCGTCGATCAGGCGTTGTGCATACGCGGTGATCTTGAGCATCCATTGGCTCTTAACTTTGCGCACGACTTCGCCGCCGCAACGCTCGCAAACGCCGCCGACGACCTCTTCGTTCGCCAATACGCATTTGCAGGAATTGCACCAGTTGACCGCCATTTCTTTTTTATACGCCAGTCCGTTTTTGAACAATTGCAGGAAGATCCACTGCGTCCATTTGTAATACGCGGGATCGGTGGTGTTGATCTCACGCGTCCAGTCAAACGACAGACCGAGTCCCTGCAACTGAGATTTGAACCGCGCCACGTTCTTTTCGGTGACCACTTCCGGATGGATGTGGTTTTTGATGGCAAAGTTTTCGGTGGGCAGACCGAATGCGTCCCATCCCATCGGATACAGCACGTTATAGCCCTGCATGCGGCGTTTACGCGCTACCACGTCGAGCGCGGTATACGAACGGGGATGTCCCACGTGTAAACCCTGACCCGACGGATACGGGAACTCAACCAACGCAAAAAACGCCGGTTTGTCTGTATCGTAAGAAGCCGCAAACGTGTTTTCGGTTTGCCATTTGGTTTGCCATTTCTTCTCAATTGCGGCAAAATCGTATTTTCTCATGATTCCTCATCCTCCAAAAACGACGTATAATCCAACGGACGGGCATCCTGCCACAACCGTTCCAGATCGTAAAAATTGCGGGTAGCGTCCAAAAAGACGTGTACCACCACCGTTCCGTAATCCAGAAGGATCCACTGTGACGAATGGTACCCTTCGGTACGCATCGGGTGAACACCCTGCTTTACAAGATCGGTATCCACGTAATCCGTAAGTGCGCGAACCTGCGTGGTACTGGTGCCCGCGGCAATGATAAAATAATCCGCAAGCGACGTGACGCCGCTGACCTCCAGCACACGGATATCCTGCGCTTTATGTGTATCCAGCGACCGTACGATCGCCTTGACAAGTTCTGTTGATTGCATAGTTCTCTCCGTTATTCTGCCGGTTCTTCCGCGCCGAGGATGTTTTGTTGAACGGCGATCTGATCCATCGTCTGCAGTTTGGTGTCCGCCGTACTGCCTGCCACGATCTCCGATACCAACACGTCAGCTTCGGTGATGGTTTCACCGTACGGGTTAAAGTACATATTCAGCACCTCAATCAACTGTTGGCGGTAAACGCTGTAATACGAAACGCCTTCGGACTTTGCTTCTGCACCGGGTAAGATCATCGCCGTTACCTTTTCCGCGGGAATTTCGCGGAAGGCTTTGATGATCTCCAGCATATCGTCGTTCTCGGTACGGGTACGGAGCGGGGTCGATCCCTTCATCAGCGGGATCAAGGTGTCTTCGGTCAACTGTTCGTCGGTCTGCGCACACAGACGTTGGAACAAGGCGAAGAACACGCGGCGTTGCCGCTCGATACGCGACAACTCATTGCTCACCGTATCGCCGCCCATCGTGATATACTGCAACGCGCCGGCACCATCCAGCGTACGCACGCCCGCACTGAAGTTGATCTCCCCAAGCGTGACGGCGCTGTCCAATTTGACATCCAAACCGCCGAGCAGGTCCACCAGTTTGATAAACGCCTCTTGCGGGATCATGAAATATCCATCCACCGGCAGTGCGTATTGCTCGTTGAAGATCGCCACCAAGTTATACGAAGCCGAGCCGATCTTCTGCGACACGGTGTGTCCTTGTTCTTCACATTCGGCAATCTGTGCTTTATACAAGCGTTTGCCCTCAAAATCACACCAGTCAAGCGGTGCGGGATTGCCCCACACGTTGCCGGCTTTCTTTTCGATCCAGATCTCGCTGTCACCAAGATAGGTGGACTGCGGAACTTCCAGCACGTTGAGGGTCTTTGCTTTTTTATCATGACACAGTAAGAACAACGTCGGCGTAGGAGAGGTTTCCGTTTCACCGAGCAAACCTACTGCGTAATATGCCACTTTTTTCTGCAACGCCACGGGGGTGGTATCAAACGCATTGACATCCGACTCCGAGCCGTCTTTTTTATTGTTGGAATTGCGGATCGCATTGAACAGCACGATACCGAACACGATCAGCAACACACAGCAAACCGCCACGGTGATGAGCAACAACCGCTTGCCGCTGATCTTACCGCCGGTACGGGTTTTGCCGGTCGTTTTTTTGCGTCTGTCTTTAGCCATTCGTATCGCCTACCCTTTCTCTGTAACACGCGAGCGTGTCCGGGTGAACCGGCCGACCCTGCGCTTCCAGATCTTCTATTGTGTACGCCAGCGCATAGCGCATGGCGGCATCGATATCCTCTTCCGTGAGTTTCCGCATAACGTCCACATCGGGATAATCCCGATCCGCAGAGGTGAAATCCGCCAGATACAACACGATCTCCGGCAACGTCATCCCCGCGCGTCCTGTTGTGTGATACCGCACGGCATCCAAGATCTCTCTGTCGGTAATACCGAGAATATGCTCCAAAAACACCGCACCGGCACGGGCGTGCCACAACTTCGGCGCTTGTTGTTCCACGGCGTCTAACAGTATAGCAAAGTCTTTGAGAATTTGCAACTGCGAATCGCCGTCCGTGTCCTTCAAAATATCATGTAACAGTCCCGCCACACGGGCTTTATCGGGATCGCTGCCGTATTTTTTTGCCAGATACTCCGCCTGCCGCGCCACCGCAAGCGAATGTTCAAACCGCCGCGGTGTCAACCTGCCGCGGATAATATCGATATACTGTTCTTCCACGTCGCGGTACTGCTTATTCTGCGTGTACAGGTCGTGTGCAGCGATATATTCCGCCACCGCTTGCGGGATCCTGTCACGGACGTCTTCCCCGCGCCGTAACCGTTCACGGACATCGGTGGACGACCATGCCGGCACGGTAAACTCCGCCACCTCACACCGTGCACCCTGCGCCTCAAGATCACGGGCATACGTGCGCAACACCGCGGCATCCGCCGTGTCACGCGGGGCGGCACAGAGTGTCGCCATGCGGGCAATATCCGCAAAGCGGTACCACGTACCCAACGTGAGGAACATATCCGCGCCCGTCAGCAAAAACAGTTCACTGTCCGGATACTGCCGATGTAACTGTTCCAGAGTTAACACCGTAAAACTGGCACCGCGCCGATTGATCTCCAGATCCGACACTTCCAGTTCCGCATACGGTGCGCACGCTAAGCGGCACATCGCCAAGCGATCGATCGCCGGTGCCATTTCGCACCGCAATTTGTGCGGTGGAACAAACGTGGGCATCAAAATTACGCGATCCAGTGACAAAAGACGGGCAAACCGCCGCGCCAGATCGATATGACCGTTGTGGATCGGATCAAAAGTACCGCCAAACAAGGCGATCCGTTCGGGCATGGGATTGCCCTCCTTTCGTGTGTGGTTATTTTTTTGCCGCTTTGGGCAACACGATCTGCGGATTTTCGTCGCTCGGGCGATACAGCACAAAAACGCGGCCGATCACCTGCACCACTTCGGCATTGACTGCCGCCGCAATGCTTTCCGCTGCTTCCCGCGCCGTTTCGGGTGCGGTTTCCAGCGTTTTGCCTTTAATGAGTTCCCGTGCCGTCAACGCATCGTCTGCCTGCTTGCAGATCGTGTCCGACACGCCGCCTTTTCCAACGTGTACAATCGCTTCCAGCGGGTTTGCGAGTCCGCGCAAATACGCGCGCTGTTTACTTGTCATAATACCAATTCTCCCTTTAATATATCACGGAATGCGCGCAACGCGTTTCCGCGGTGACTGATGCGGTCTTTTTCCTCCGCCGTCATTTGCGCAACCGTTTTCTCCCCTACTAAAAATAGGGGGTCGTATCCAAAGCCTGCTTCGCCGCGTTCGTCATAGGCGATCACGCCGTGCATTTCTCCCTCCGCCGTGATGGGCTCACGGCCGTCTGGAAACACGCAACAGATCGCGCAGGCGTAATGGGCGGTGCGTTTTTCGGTCGGCACGTCACGAAGTTCAGACAGCAACAAACGGTTACGGTCTTTATCGTTCAGTCCCTCGCCGCCGTATCGCGCGGAATACACACCGGGCGCGCCGTTGAGCGCGTCCACCACAATCCCGGAATCGTCTGCGATGGCGGGCAAACCCGTAAACGCACAAGCGGATGCGGCTTTCAAATACGCATTTTCCGCAAAGGTTGTACCGGTTTCGTCTACTTCGGGCAGTTCAACGCCGAGGTCGCGGTCGGTCACCGCTTCAATGCCGAGCGGTTCTAAAATACGCGACATTTCAACAATCTTATCTTTGTTATGTGTTGCCATGATATAGCGCATTGCCTTATCCTCCGAATAATCCGTCTGTAAAAGCTTTGGCATCGAACGGTTGCAGATCGTCGATCCCCTCGCCCACGCCGATAAATTTCACCGGAATACCCAACTCTTCACGGATGGTCAGCACCACGCCGCCGCGTGCCGTGCCGTCCAGTTTGGTTAACACGATACCGGTAATATCCGCCGCTTCGCGGAATTCCCGCGCTTGGTTCACGGCATTCTGACCGGTCGTGGCATCCAACACCAGCAACACTTCGCAGGCGGCATCAGGCAGTTCGCGGTCAATGACACGGCGGATCTTGCCCAACTCTTCCATCAAATGTTTTTTATTGTGCAAACGGCCGGCCGTATCGCAGATCACCACGTCGGCACCGCGTGCTTTTGCCGCTGACAAGGTGTCAAACACCACCGCCGCGGGATCCGCGTTTTGCGCGTGCTTGACGATCGCCGTTCCGGCGCGCTCGGCCCAAATCTCCAACTGTTCGATCGCGGCGGCACGGAACGTATCGGCGGCGCCCAAAATCACCTGCTTGCCCTGCGCTTTCAGTTGCGCGGCAAGTTTGCCGATGGACGTGGTTTTGCCCACGCCGTTGACACCGATCACCAACAGTACCGACGGTTTGGTGGACAGATTCAGCGAACTGTCACCGTCCAGCAATTCCGCCACGATCTCTTTGAGCAGATCGCGGATCGCGGCAGGATCGGTCACGCCTTGTTCTTTCACACGGGTGCGCAACTGCTCGCAGATCGCACCCGCCGTTGCCACACCGACGTCGCCGGTGATGAGGATCTCTTCCAGTTCCTCAAACAGATCTTCATCGATGCGCGTAAACGAATGCAGCATCGAGTTGACCGTACCCATGAGCGAATCGCGCGTTTTGCGCAATCCCTCACCGATTTTATTGAATAAACCCATAAACGGTAACCTCTCTTACTGTGCGTTGCCCGTGATACCGAGTTTCGCTTCCACCTCACTGGCACGCAATTCAAGCAGTTTGGAAATACACTGCTCCTGCATGGTCACTCCGTACAACACGTCCGCTTCTTCCATGGTACCTCGGCGGTGCGTGATCATGATAAACTGTGTTTTGTTGCTCATGCGGCGCAGATACTGTGCGTACCGATCCACGTTGATGTCGTCGAGTGCGGCTTCCACCTCGTCCAGCACGCAGAACGGGGACGGGGTAACTTTTAAGATGGCAAACAACAGCGCCGTTGCCACTAACGATTTTTCACCGCCGGACAACGCATCCATGTTGAGAATGACTTTTCCGGGCGGTTGCGCGTGCATCTCAATGCCCGAATGCAGGATATCCTGCGGATCGGTTAAGACCAGTTCCGCTTTACCGCCGCCAAACAAGTCGCTGAACACCGTTCCGAAATGCTCGTTGATCTGGTTAAACCGCTCAATGAACATTTCCCGCATACGCACGGTCAGATCGCCGATCAACTTGAGCAATTCCTCGCGGGATACTTCCACGTCGTTGACCTGCGCGCTCAGGAATTCATACCGCTCGCTGACCTCTTTGTATTCCTCCACGGCATCCACGTTGACACTGCCGAGAGCACGGATCTTGTTTTTCAGTTCCGTCAAGCGGCGGGTCGCTTCCACCATATCTTCAATGGGCTTCGCAACGGCTTCCGCTTCACTGAGCGTCAATTCATATTCTTCGTACAACCGTGTGACAATATCCTCGGTTTCGCGTTGCGCGGCGGCACATTTTTCTTCCAGACGCGTCATATCACGGCCGACGCGTTCGCGTTCATCCGCTTTATCACGGCTGAGTTGGCGCAACTGCGTCTGTTGGGCTTCGCCCTGCATCCGTTGCTCCGCAAGACCGCTGACGTTTGCCACCGCTTGTTTTGCCTGTTCGCGCAATTCTTCGGCGCGTTGTACCAGTAAAAGCGCCTGCGCATCCAATTCTTCGTTGTGTCTTAGCAGTTCCGCGATCTGCTCTTCCATGACACGGCGGACATCGCTTTGATCCGCCTGACGGGTCTGCAGTTCGGCAATGGCTTCCTCGATACCCTCAATCTCTTTGCGGTATCCGACAACCGCCAGTTTCTGATCGCCGATGCGGTTGGACAGTTCCTCCCGATCCTCGGACAGTTTTTGACGGCCGCCGTCCAAAGAAGCGAGTTCCTGCTCAATGGCTTCTTTTTTCTCGGCAACCGCGGTGCTTTCCTCTTCGGCACCGTTCATCACCGCGCGGCATGCTTCGGCGCGGCGGTTAAGTTCTTCAATTTCGTTGGTGCAGTCGCGCACCGCATTGGCACAGTTGTGTTCCCATTCGGTCAGGCGGGTGCACTCACCCTCTAAGCGAATCTTATCCTCCTGCGCGGTGGACAATTCGCCTTGCGTACCCAGCACTTCTGCTTGCGATGCAGCCGCATCCTGCTGAAGCGTTTTCTGCGTTTCGCGTGCCTGCTCCGCTTTTTCTTCCAGCTTTTTCTGCTCCGCTTTGAGGCGTTCGATCTCACTGCGGCGGGACAACAACCCCGCGCCTTTCACGTGTGAACCGCCCGTCAGCGAACCGCCCGCGTTCACGACCTGTCCGTCCAACGTCACAATGCGGAACCGATATTTGTATTTGCGGGCAATGGACACGGCATAATCCAGATCTTCCACAACCGCAATATGACCAAGCAAGTTGCGCGCAATCTGCTCGTACGCGGCATCCACTTCCACCAGTGACGATGCCAGACCGATAAACCCTGCCTCATCTTCCAGCGACGGCTCGTTTAATAACGTGCCTTTGATGGATTGGATGGGTAAGAACGTTGCACGGCCGCCCTTGGTATCACGCAGGTACGCAATACCGCGTTTGGCATCCTCTTCACGGTCACACACAATGTTTTGTGCCGCCGCGCCGAGTGCCGTTTCCACCGCCAACGCATATTTCGATTGCGCATGAATGAGCCGCGATACGGGACCGCGGATACCGCGCAATTCCCCGCGTTCGGCTTGCTTGATCACGCTCTTGACGCTGTGAGAGAAACCTTCCAGACTGCGTTCCATCTCTTCGAGCATCCGTACGCGGCGTTGTTTTTCCTCAACATCCAAGGCGAGTCGGTCAGTTTCCTGCTTGGCGTTTTCCAATTTTGCCAAACGGGAATTGTACCGCATTTCATACCCGCGCAAGGCGTTTTGCAATTCTTCAATTTTTTCGCACAAAGCTTTCAGATCCTGCTCACAGGCATCCAATTCTTTGCGTGCATCGTCCCGCTGCTCGGTGCGTTGGGCAAGCGCCGCCGTTACCTGCGAAACACGCAACGTGATCTCCGTAAGGGACGATTCATTGGTCACCGTTTTCACGCGGATATCCGACAACTGCGAAGCAAACTCCGCCGCCTGACGGTTGAGTTCTTCGATCTTACCGGACACCTCTTCGTTACTGCGAAGCAACGCATCCCATTGCTCGGTAAGTTCCATCTGCAACCGTTCCGCTTCGGCGATCTGCGCCTCTTTTGCGGCAATCTCCTCACGGCGTTGCTCGATGGTTTCATCGATCTTTTTATTTCCCTGCTCCGTCTGCTCGATCTCGCCGCGGATACGGGTGATGTTCTCTTCGTTATGCGCCATATCGTTGCGCACCAGATTGGCGTTACCTTCGCAACGTACCGCGTCTTCTTCCAACTGGCCGGCCTCAGCGCGCAACCGTTCCATTTCCACCGACAGAGCACGTCCCGCTTCCGCCAACGCTTCCAACTGGTTTTCGGCTTCTTCGATCGCCGTGCCGGTTGCCTCGTACTGTGTACGCGCGAGCTCCAATTTGGCGTCCATTTCACGCAAAATTTCACGCGAGTTCGCCATGGTGTTGAGCCACACGCCGATCTCCAGTTCTTTTTTCTCCGACGCGTAGGTCAGATACTTTTTGGCCTTTTCGGACTGAATCTTGAGCGGCCCCACGCGCTCTTCCAATTCCTGCAAAATATCGCGCAGGCGCAACAAGTTTTCTTCCGCCGATTTTAAGCGGCGTTCCGCTTCGTTTTTGCGGTAACGGTATTTGGCAATACCTGCCGCCTCTTCAAAGATCTCGCGGCGTTCATCCGATTTGGAGGAAACGATCGCATCGATCTTACCCTGACCGACCATGGAATAACCGTCACGTCCAAGACCGGTATCCATAAACAGTAACTGAATATCCTTTAACCGTACGGTTGCGTTATTCAGCAAATATTCACTGTCCCCCGACCGATAATACCGCCGAGTGACCTTAACGTCATCCGAATCAAAGTCCAGAATCCGCTGGGTATTATCAATGATCAGCGACACTTCCGCAAAGCCGACCGCCTTGCGTTTGGAGGTGCCGTTGAAGATCACGTCTTCCATCTTGGAACCGCGCAGCGTCTTACTGGACTGTTCGCCCAGCACCCAACGCACCGCGTCACTGATGTTGGATTTGCCGCTTCCGTTCGGTCCCACGACCGCCGTAATACCGGTACCGAACGACAGCACCGTTTTATCCGGGAACGACTTAAACCCGTGTATTTCTAAAGCTTTTAAGATCATGTTACGACTTCCCCTCGTTTGATCTCGCCGTATGCAACGGCTTCGTCTGCTTGAATGGTTACGGAATATCCGCGGTCACAAAACCACGTATGATTTTCCCGCCGATGCCCCACAGCGCGGGACACGCAGGACGGGTGTACGCGAACCGTCAGGACGGTTGCGTTCTCTTTTTTTAACAATGCCGCGATCTTTTCGCGGAACAAACGGCTTTCGCACAGTTCACGGAATGCGGGATGTACGGGGCCTGCCAGACAATGCTCAAACAACGACTCTTCCGCATGCAACCCCAAACGGATCACCGGAATGTGCCGTTCTTCTTCAAAAAAGGTGAGCAACCGCGCACACAGACTGACCGCCTGCTCCAACGTTTGCGGTTGATAAGTGCCCGCGCGGTATTCTTCCGCAAGCGGCGTTCCCTCCACCACCAGGGTGGGGTAAATGCGCACTTCGTCAGGCGATAATGCCGCCAACCGCTCTGCGGTACAAAAAGCGCCGTCATCGGTATCCAACGGCAGACCCGTCATCATCTGCAATCCAAGCGAAAATCCGGCGTTGCGGATCAATTCAGCAGCACGTTCCACGTCGTTTGCCGTGTGCCCGCGGTGACAACGGCGCAGCACCGCATCGTCCATGCTTTGAGCGCCGAGTTCCACCGTGGTGACACCGTATGCTTTGAGCACCGCCAACCGTTCTTCGTCAATGGCATCGGGACGGGTGGAAATGCGAATGCCCGAAAAATCGCCCCGTTTGACGTACGGATATGCCGCCGCCAACAATCGTTCCATGTCATCGCGGTCAATGGCGGTAAAACTGCCGCCGAAAAAGGCGATCTGCGCATCCACACCCGCACGGCGTGTGCGCAATGCTTCTTCACATGCGGCCCGCACCGCCTCGTCCGACGGGACTGCCTGCGCGCCGGCGATGTGCCGCTGATTGCAAAAACTGCATTGGTGCGGGCATCCCGCATGCGGCACAAACAACGCCACGTTCGCGTGCCGTGTTTTATTCATCATAGCCCATCAATTTGAGCGCTTCACGCGCCGCCAACTGTTCGGCTTCTTTTTTGCTGCGTCCGCGGCCCGTGCCGATCACGTTTGAGTTCAGATGGACTTCCACCGTGAACCGTTTGTTGTGATCGGGACCGGATTCGCCTTTGAGTTCATATTCCAATCGCTCTTCCGGATTTTGCTGTACGATCTCCTGCAACGCCGTTTTATAATCGCGGAACTGCGGACGGCGCTGATGAGATAACTCTTCTTTGAGAAACGGCAGAATGAAAGTTTCCGCCACGTTCAGTCCCCCGTCCAGATACAGAGAGGCGATCACCGCTTCAAACGCATCCGCCAAAATGGATGCCCGCTCGGCACCGCCGCCGCGTTGCTCACCTTTGCCGAGCAACAGGCACTCGCCGAGTCCCAGTTGACGTGCATAGGAACTGAGTGCTTTTTCACACACCAGCGAAGCACGCAACCGCGTCAGTTCGCCTTCCTGACCGTCTGCATGGGAAAACAGATAGCCAGCCGTGATAAACCCGAGCACCGAATCACCCAAAAACTCCAGACGTTCGTTGCTTTTTAAGCCGCGGTTGCCTTCGTTGGCATACGAAGAGTGTGTCAACGCGTTTTCGAGCAACTGCGGGTTTTGAAACGTGTACCCGATCTTCTCCATCATGCGCTTGGTGGTTTCTTTCATGTTCGTCACTCCATGTGATCTTCAATATATCCGACAACATCCTCCACGGTTTCCAGCGCCGCCAGATCTTCCGCAGAGATCTCCACACCGTACAGATCACCGAACCATACGGCGATCTCTTCACGGTCGTGGTCATACAAATTCAAATCGTCCAGTGTAGCAGACAAGGTAATGTCTTCTTCAAAGCACCCGAACCGATCAATCAGCAGATTCCGTAGATTTTGCAGTACCATCTGCCGATTTCTCTCCTTTCACCGCTTCGGTGATCTTGCCGATCACATCCGCCTTTGCAAATTCCGCCGCCACACGGATGGCGTTCTGAATGGCACGCGCTTTGGCATTGCCGTGCGCCTTGATGACCGGACGCGTCACACCGAGAAGCGGCGCACCGCCGTGTTCTTCAGTGGACAGTTTCTTTTTAAGCGAACCTAAATGCGGCTTGATCACCAACGCTGCCAACTTCGTACCCAGATTGGTATAAAAAATCTGTTTGATGTACGAGAGCAGCATGCTCACCGTACCTTCCAACGTTTTGAGCAGCACGTTACCGGAAAAACCGTCGGCAACGATGACGTCCGCCGCACCTGCGGGCACGTCACGCGCTTCCACGTTACCCACAAACGACATATCGCTGTCTTTGAGCATCGCGTACGTTTCATGTTGCAGGTCACTGCCTTTATGTTCTTCGGTGCCCACGTTGAGCAGACCCACCGTGGCAGGTTCGCCCTTTTTGATCACCAGGCTCATGTACAGACTGCCCATGCGTGCAAACTGATACAACATGTCGGGACGGCAATCCAGATTGGCGCCCGAATCCAGTAACATAAACGGTCCTTTGTCCGACGGAATGATTGCCGCCAACGCCGCACGGGAAATGCCTTTGATGCGCTTGACCAAAAACGTTGCGCCCATCAGCAACGCACCCGTACTGCCTGCCGACACAAATGCATCTCCGCCGTTATCCGCGAGCAGGCGCAGACCGACCGCCATGGAACACTCTTTGTGTTCACGCAGAATGGTTTTGGGGATATCGTTCATCGAGATGACATCGGTAGTGTGCACGATCTCGATCCCGTCAAGCGACAGGTTCTCTTCTTTGGCAACGCGGTTTATCTCGTCTTCGTTGCCCACCAATACGATGGAAACGCCGTACGCATCGCGCGCCAAAACGGCACCTTTGACGACCTCTAACGGCGCGTTATCGCCGCCGTGTGCATCTACGATTACTTTCATAACAGTTCCTCCAATTTTCGGAGCGCACGTTGCGCCAATGCAGCGTATCGCTCCCGTTTGTCCCGAATGTGTTCGGAAAGCGGCGGTAACACGCCGAAGTTCGCACCCATCGGCTGGAAATTGGTGACCGACGGATCGCTGATATACTGCGAAAGAGCACCCGCCATGGTTTCACGGGGCAACACGAACGGGGCTTCCACGCGAACCGTGCGCACCGCGTTGATACCCGCCAGCAAACCGGAACACGCCGATTCCATATACCCTTCCACGCCGGTCATTTGACCGGCAAAGAACAATCGCGGTTCGCTGTTCAGCGAAAACGTGGCAGAGAGCAACCGCGGGGAATCCAAAAACGTGTTGCGGTGCATCACACCGTACCGCACAAACTCCGCATTTTTGAGCGCGGGGATCATGGAAAATACGCGTTTTTGTTCCGCAAATTTCAGGTTGGTCTGGAAACCGACCAGGTTATACAGCGTACCGTCGGCGTTTTCCGTGCGCAACTGTAAGACCGCCCACGGACGGTGACCGGTGTGCGGATCCCGTAACCCCACCGGTTTCATGGGACCGAAACGGATCGCATCCGTGCCGCGGCTTGCCAGAATCTCAATCGGCATACACCCTTCGTACACTTTCGGTTTATCGAATACGTGCAACAGCGCCCGTTCGGCGGCGATCAGTTCGGCGTGAAACGCCTCATATTCCGCCTTGTTCATCGGGCAATTGATATAATCGCCTTCGCCGCTTTCCTCACGGTCATAGCGCGAGGCTCGAAACGCGGAGTTCATATCGATACTGTCTGCCGTCACGATGGGGGCGGCGGCATCGTAAAAACTAAGACCCGTTCCGAACCGTTTGGCAATGGATGCCGCGAGTGCATCGGACGTCAGCGGTCCCGTTGCCACCACCGTGACACCCTCGGTCGGTATTTCGGTCACCTCACGATGCAACACGGTAACATTCGGATGGTTGCGAATACGGTCGGTCACCCCTTGGGCAAACCGATCGCGGTCCACCGCCAGCGCACCGCCGGCGGGAACCGCACATTCCCGTGCCACCGCCACGCAAACCGAACCCATGCGCGCCATTTCTTCTTTTAAAAGTCCGGCGGCGCTTTCAATGCGCGCGGCTTTCAACGAATTGGAACACACCAGTTCCGCAAACAACGGACTGCGGTGCGCAGGGGTATATTTATCGGGCTTCATATCGATCAAGGTGACGGGAATGCCGGCATTTGCGATGGCGTATGCCGCCTCACAACCCGCAAGTCCCGCACCGATCACGGTCACGTTGTTACTCATCGGTTTTCTTACTCTTTCCGATCTTTTCATAGCCGCAACCTTCGGTGATGCACATCACACCGCCACCGCGTCCTTTGCGGCGGAACAAGGTCTTACCGCATTGCGGGCAGAGGTGTGCCGTGGGTTCGTTCCACGTCACAAAATCACACGCGGGATACTGTTCGCATCCAAAGAACTTACGGCCGCGTTTGGATTTCTTTGCCACGATCGTGCCGCCGCATTTGGGGCAAACGCCCACCGTTTTATCCAACAGCGGTTTGGTGTTTTTACATGTGGGGTAATCGGGACAAGCTAAGAATTTGCCGAACCGTCCCGTTTTGATGACCATGCGGCGCCCGCATTTTTCACAGATCTCATCGCTTTCTTCTTCCGGTACCTTGATGCGTTCACCGGACAGCGATTCTTCCGCTTTTTTGAGAGTTTCCGCAAAGCCTGTATAAAAATCATCCAACGTTTTTACCCAATCGGTATCGCCGGATTCCACGTTATCCAACTGCTGTTCCATGTGCGCGGTAAATTCGGTATCCACCACTTCGGGGAACTGATCTTTCATCAGTTGTGTTGTCACTTCGCCGAGCGCGGTGGGTTTCAGCGATTTGCCGTCCCGTTCAATGTATTCACGCGTCAAGATCGTGCTGATGGTCGGCGCATACGTAGACGGACGGCCGATACCGTTTTCTTCCAGCATCTTAATGAGCGTCGCTTCGTTGTACCGTGCGGGCGGTTGCGTGAAATGCTGACTGCTCACAAGATCACGGAGTGTCAGCACGTCCCCTTCGTTGAGCGGCGGCAGGGCGCTGTTTTCTTCGCTTTCCTCGTCCTTACCTTCGACGTACAAGACGGTATAACCGTCAAACCGTACGCTGTAACCCGATGCCTTGAACCGATACTCACCCGCCGCGATCTCCGCCTGACAGGTATCCTGAATCCCGTTTGCCATCAAACTGGCGATAAACCGCGACCAGATCAAGGCATACAGTTTATATTGGTCACCCGTCAGGAATCCTTTGACCTGATCCGGCGATAACGACGGCGAGGTGGGACGGATGGCTTCGTGCGCATCCTGCGCGCTCTTTTTCGTTTTGTAATAGCGCGGTTTTTCCGGAAGATAATCGGTGCCGTACCGCGCGGCAATATAGGCGTTGCCCTCTTTGCGGGCATCCTCCGAAATGCGCAACGAATCGGTACGCATATACGTGATCAGACCCATGGAGCCTTTGGAACCGAGTTCCACACCTTCATACAACTCCTGCGCCGCTTTCATGGTGCGTTTGGACGAAAACCCGAGTTTACGGCTGGCTTCCTGCTGCATGGTGGAGGTGGTAAACGGCGGCGCGGGCGACACTTTCCGTTCGCCGCGTTTGACGGATTCCACCGTGAACGTTTCGGGACGGATCGCGGCTAAAGCGGCTTCTGCCTGCTCACCGTTTGTGAGTTTGATCTTATTCTTGCCGTGTTTATACAAATGCGCTGTGAACGGTTTGCCTTTGGCACCCGTGGACAGTTTCGCATCGATATTCCAATATTCTTCGCTGACAAAGGCGCGGATCTCTTCCTCGCGGTCCACAATGATCCGCACGGTGGCGGATTGAACGCGTCCTGCAGATAAGCCTTTGCGGATCTTTTTCCACAAAAACGGACTAATCCGATAACCGACCAAACGGTCGAGCGCGCGGCGCGCTTGCTGAGCGTTGACCAGATCCATATCCACCGAACGCGGTGCCGCCATACCTTGCGCCACGCCGCTTTTGGTGATCTCGGTAAAGGTCACGCGATTTTTATCGTTCAGATCCACGTTGAGCATCTGCGCCAGATGCCACGAGATCGCTTCACCCTCGCGGTCCGGGTCGGTTGCGAGGATCACGCCGTCACTGGCGGCGGCTTTGGCTTTGAGTTCGCGAATCAGTGCGGATTTGCCCGCAATATCCACGTACCGTAATTTAAACCCGTTGTCCACATCCACGCCGAGCAAACTTTTCGGCAGATCGCGGATGTGCCCCATCGAGGCCATGACCTCGTAACCGGCGCCCAAATATTTTTGAATGGTTTTGGCTTTTGCGGGAGACTCCACAATAACCAATTTTGACATGTTATTCACCTTTCCTTTAGAGGGAATAGCGTTTTCCCGGATAACTTCGTATGCAACCCATTAATTCCAATTCCGTTAGTGCGGCAAACAAGCGGTTCACCGCCACACCCGTTGCCGCACACAGTTCTTCGGCATCCACCGGCATTTCGGTGAGCGCCGCAAAAATCTGCTTGGCTTCATCACTGGCGTATTCCGGGCAGGAAATGACCAGCGGCGGCGGGTTATCCGCCACCATCAGCGGTTCGTCTTTCATCGGGACGACGCCGCCATCGGCTTTAAACTGCGCGTACGCTTCCTGCGCACGGTTGGCTTCATCCTCCGATAGCGTTCCGCCGAAGCAACCCTGATATTCCCGCAAGATCTCACCTGCACGGGTCACAAGCGTTGCGCCCTCTTTGATCAGTTCGTTACTGCCGATACTCGCGGGAGACGTAATGTCACCCGGTACCACAAACAGATCCCGATTCTGATCACGCGTGTGCCGCGCCGTAATTAACGCACCGCTTCTCTGCGGTGCTTCCACCACGCAAACGCCCCACGACAACCCACTGATCAAGCGATTGCGCACATCGTAATGATTGGCGTATCCCGGTACACCCGGCGCATACTCCGAGATCACCGCGCCGCCTTCTTGTACCACACGGTCACGCATTTCACGGTTGGGTTTCGGGTAATTGATATCCAACCCGCAGGCTTGCACCACAACGGTACGGCCACCGACATATAACGCACCTTCATGCGCCGCACGGTCAATCCCTTTGGCACCGCCGCTGACGATCACGCAACCGACCGCCGCCAAACCCGCGGCGATCTCACCGGCAACGCGAATACCGTACTGCGTGCATTTGCGTGTACCGACCATACCGATGGACGGGACCGTTGTCCGATCAAAGTGCGGCAGAATACCTCTGCCGTACAGCACAAGCGGCGGCGAAAAGATATGCCGCAGCAATTCGGGATATCCGGCACCGTCATACGTGATGATCCATCCGAGTTTTTCACTGCGCTTTAGGATCTGCTCGGCACCGAGCAGGGATTTATCACACAGTTTATCAAGCGCCCTGCCCGTGATGCCCGCTTTTTGTAAAGCGGCACGGTCGGCATCGTATACATCCTTTGGGGTGGGAAAATGTTCCAACATACGCGGCACCTGCGAACTGCCTTGCCCGACCGCTTGCTGGATCCAGATCCAGTAAATTGTGTTCTCCATGCCGTTAACCCCGCATCATTTCCCAAAAGATAATGCCGGCAGCCATGGAGGCGTTGAGCGACTCTGCACGCCCTGCCATGGGAATGGTAATGCGCTGTGTACACGCAGATACCGTTTCGGCGGTCAGGCCGTTTCCTTCGTTTCCGATCACGCAGATCGACCCCTTGCCGAACGAAACATCCTGCACCGGCGCGGCAGACGGATCCACCACGCAGGCAAACGAGCGGAAACCTTGTGTATGCAGCGTCGGCAAAGAAGCGGCAAGATCCCCCACCGCAAATAACGGCAGGCGGAACACCCCGCCCATACTGCTGCGCAGTACTTTGGGACTGAACGGATCACAACATCCGTCGGACAGCAAAATGCCGTCAAGTCCCAGCGCTTCCGCCGAACGGATCATGGTGCCGAGATTGCCCGGATCCCGGATCCGCTCCAATGCCGCATACACGCCGTTCGGCGTTAACGTTCCGTTTAAGGACGGCATACGGCAGATGCAAAATATCCCTTGCGGGGAATCGGTATCTCCCAGTTGCCGTGCCAACGTATCGGGAATATCGAACGATTGCGCGGCAACGCGCTCAACCGTTTGTACGATCTCCCCGTACTGTTCACGGGCGCGGGCGGAAAACAACGCGACCTCGATCGCGATGCGGGAACGCACGGCATCCTCACACAACCGTGCGCCTTCAATGGCAAACAAACCCGTTTCGCGCCGATACGCGGCACCGGAAAGCAGGTGTCTGTACTCTTTGATGATGCGGTTGTCACGGCTTGTGATCTCCATGGTTCCACCTCCGTTTTTGGGCAGAAAATCTTCTCCATTACAAGGAAACAGCGCCCGCAGGCAGTGCCGGCGGGCGCAACTACAGCTTAATTTAAGGCGGCTTTTGCCTTCTCTGCCAAGCCGGCAAATGCGGCGGCATCGGATACGGCAAGCTCAGCGAGCATCTTGCGATTCAAGGTGATGTTTGCCTTTTTCAAGCCGTTCATGAACGTGGAATAGTTCATGCCGTTGATCTTCGCGGCTGCGGAAATACGGGTGATCCACAAGCGGCGGAAATCTCTTTTGCGTTGTTTACGGCCGATGTACGCATACTGGCCGGATTTCATGACCGCTTCTTTCGCGGTACGGAACAACTTGGATTTAGCGCCAAAGTAACCCTTGGCAAGTTTTAATACTTTCTTTCTTCTTTTGCGCGTCATCATTGCGCCTTTAACACGAGCCATGTTTCATATCCTCCGTTTCTCAGTTGCAATTATTTGTACGGGATCAGGCGCTTTACTTGATACACGTTGGTGACGTCAGCAATCGCCGTCTTGCGAAGATTTCTCTTGCGTTTGGTCGTCTTCTTGTTCAGAATGTGGGATTTGTAGGCGTGTGCGCGCAGCACCTTGCCGGTCTTGGTCAGCTTGAAGCGCTTCTTGGCGCCGCTGTGAGTCTTGATCTTGGGCATGACAATATCCTCCTTAATTGAATGCTTTGACTTATTTCGCAGATTTCGGCGCTAAGAACATCAGCATATTGCGACCTTCCATTTTCGCCGGTTTCTCCACAGAACCGATTTCGGAACAGGTTTCGGCAAACCGATTCATGGTATCCAACCCGATTTCGGGATGGCCCATCTCACGGCCGCGGAAACGAATGGAAACCTTCACCTTGTTGCCATCCTGCAAAAAGCGCATGGCATGTTTTGCCTTGGTGTTGAAATCCGCTACGTCGATGTTCAGCGACAGCCGGATCTCTTTGGTTTCAACCAATCTCTGATTTTTCCGTGCTTCTTTTTCCTTTTTCGCTTGTTCGAAGCGATATTTGCCGTAATCCATGATACGGCATACAGGCGGCGTTGCTGTCGGGGCGATTTTCACCAAATCGTACCCGCGTTCATCTGCCAGGACCTGTGCTTCGGCGGCGGACATCACGCCGAGCTGGGCGCCGTCCTCGCCGATCACGCGGACTTCGTTGTCACGGATCTGTTCATTGATCTGCAATTCCTTCGTTGCTATGGGTAAACACCTCCACCGTTTTCTGCGTGAAAAAACGCGGGCAGATTTTCTGCCCGCGTAAATACACACAAATCCCTTGCTATATCAAGGTTTTTCGTATCAACCTGTCGAGAACGGAATCTGCAGGTGAGAGCGGGCAAACGCTCTGCTTCGTTTTCTTGCCACGTGAATATACCAAATCTTCGGCAAAAAGTCAATACCTTCCGCCAAAATTTTTTAAATGGAAATTTCGTGCGCCGTACGATACAGATCGAGATCAAACGGCTTCTTCATTTCCAGCGCTTGTTCGATGTCAAAATCGGTAATGTGATCGTTCTGGATCGTTACCACACGGTTGCTCTTGCCTGCCAACAACAGTTCTACTGCGCGGTTGCCCATCCGGCTTGCAAGCACACGGTCGCGCACCGTGGGACTGCCGCCACGCTGCACGTGACCGAGAATGGTCGCGCGCGTTTCCACGCCGGTTTCCTCTTCAATGTGCTTGGCGAGTTTCATAACGCCGCCGATACCTTCGGCGACGATAATGATAAAGTGCTTTTTACCGGTTGCCGACGTCTTGCGCATGCGGTTAAGGATATCTTTCTCAAAATCGAACGGGACTTCCGGCACTAGAATACTGGTAGCACCAACCGCAATACCGACGTTCAGTGCCAGATAACCGGCATGACGGCCCATGACTTCAATGACACTGCAACGGTCATGCGATTCTGCCGTGTCACGCAGTTTATCCACCATCTCCATACAGGTGTTCAACGCCGTGTCATACCCGATGGTCTGTTCGCAACACGCAATATCGTTATCGATCGTGCCGGGCAGACCGATGCACGGAATACCCGCGCGGGTCAGGTCCTGAGCGCCGCGGAACGAACCGTCACCGCCGATGACCACCAGACCGTCGATGCCCATTTCGCGGCACTTATCCGCCGCTTTCTGTACACCTTCGGGCGTATTGAATTCGGGGCTGCGTGCGGTAAACAGGAACGTACCGCCGCGATGGATGATGTCTGACACGCTGCGCAGATTCAACTGTTCCATATCACCGTTGATAAGGCCGTTGTATCCGCGCCGTACGCCGTATACTTCAATACCGCGGCCGATCGCCGTACGCGTAACCGCGCGGACCGCCGCGTTCATACCGGGGGCGTCACCGCCACTGGTCAATACCGCAATTCGTTTGATTGCCATAGTTATTTGCTCCTTGCTTTCGGTTGAATTGTCCTCATTATATACAGAATTTTGCACAAACGCAAGTTTTGGTTTTTGTTTCTGCCCTATTATGCAACAATTCAACATAATTTTGCAACATTATCCTCGCCGAGTGCCCGCTTGAGTTCGTCGATCAAAACGGTTTCGGGTGTGATCCAGAGTTCCGACGGAACACGGATGAGTTTTCCGGTATCAGACACCCGCAAATACACCGGCACCTGTCCCTCAAACACGCGCAATAGTTTTTGAGCATGCCGCCATTCGTCACTGTCAAGAGAGGGCACTTTTAAATACACGCCGGGGTTTGCCACCGCTTTAGGCTTTTCAGGCACCACCGCATCCGGAGACGGTGCGGGGGACACTTGCGACACCAACACTTTCGGCGCTTCATCCTCGCGCGCGTTCAACCGTCCGCGCACGATCACGACCTGCCCGCTTTTCAAAAGTGAACGGCAAGATTCCAACACCCGCGGAAATACCACCAGTTCCAACGCACCGTACACGTCTTCCAAGATCGCATACGCCATTTGTGCGTTGGTTCGCGTGGATTTGGTCTGCACGCGATCCAGCATACCCAGCAGTACCACATCCTGCCCGTCGGTAAACGTGGTATCCGCCTCATCGGCAAACGCATCCAGAATACGGTCGATGCGGCTCGCCCCGACCTGACGGTGCACCGCCTCATACGGCTTCATCGGGTTACCGGTCAGATACAATCCCGCCACTTCTTTTTCCATGGCGAGCAACTCCGCGTACGGGAACTCCGCCACCTTAGGCAACGTCGGTTCCCCCACGGATGCCGTATCGGGATCGTCAAAGAATCCAAGCTGTCCCGATACGTTGCGGCGATTGACCTCTTCCAGTTGCTCCAAAATATACGCCGATGCTTCCAACATCTGGCGGCGGTTCGCACCCAAGCCATCCAACGCACCGCAACGGATCAGGCTCTCGAGTGCACGGCGGTTGAACTCACGGTACGGGGACATCCGACGGCAGAACGCATAAAACCCGCTGAACGGTCCATTCTCTTCCCGTTCGCGCACCATTTCGTCAATAAATCCGCGGCCGATATTTTTGACCGCCAACAAACCAAAGCGAATGTGATCGCCCGCCACCGTGAAATCGGCAATGCTCTCATTGACCGACGGCGGCAACACGCGGATGCGCAACCGTTCACATTCCGCAATATACGCGGCGACTTTGCCGCTGTCCCACACACTCGTGAGCAGCGCCGCCATGTATTCTTTCGGATAATATACCTTCAGATATGCCGTTTGATATGCCACCAACGCGTATGCGGCGGCATGGGATTTGTTGAACGCATACGAGGCAAACGACGCCATCTCGTCAAACACCTGCTCGGCAACCGCTTGCGGCACACCGCGGCGGATACATCCTTCCACCACACACGTGCCGTTCTCATCGGTCAAACCGTGTATGAAGATCTCGCGTTCTTTGTGCATCACGTCGTGTTTTTTCTTGGACATGGCACGGCGCACCACGTCGGCGCGCCCGAGCGAATATCCCGCCAATTCGCGGAAGATCTGCATGACCTGTTCTTGATATACGATACACCCGTACGTCACGTCTAAGATCGGCTTCAACCGCGGATGGGCGAACGTAGCTTTTTCGGGATGGTGTCGGTTTTCGATATACCGCGGGATGGAATCCATCGGTCCCGGGCGGAACAGGGAGATCACCGCGATCAGATCTTCAAAATGATCGGGACGCAACTGGGTGAGTACCCGTTTCATACCTGCCGACTCAAACTGGAACACACCGTCACTGTTGCCGGCAGACATCATCTTGTACACTGCCGGCGCATCCAACGGAACGGTGTTGATATCAAAAGACGGTTCGCGCTTTCGGATCATCTCTTCCGCGTTCGCGATAATGGTCAGGTTGCGAAGACCCAGAAAATCCATTTTTAAGAGTCCCAGTTCTTCCAGACGCGTCATGGTATACTGCGTGGCAACCATATCACCGTTTAAGCACAGCGGCACGTATTCCGATACCGGCTTCGCCGTAATGACCACGCCGGCGGCGTGTGTGGAGGCGTGCCGCGGCATCCCCTCCACTTTGCGCGCCATATCGACCAATCGCCGCACCTGCTCATCGCCGTCGTACAATTCCTTGAGGTCCTTCGACTGCGTGAGGGCTTTGTCAAGCGTCATGTTAAGTTCCCACGGCACCCGTTTGGCAACGGTATCCCCCACCGCGTACGGCAGTCCCATTGCCCGCGCCACGTCGCGGATCGCCGCACGCGCCGCCAGAGTACCGAACGTCACGATCTGTGCCACGTGATCTTCACCGTATTTACGGATCACGTAATCGATCACTTGCCCTCGCTTTTCGTTGCAAAAGTCAATATCAAAGTCCGGCATGCTGACGCGTTCCGGATTCAAAAACCGCTCAAACAGTAAATTGTATTTGATGGGATCCACACCCGTGATCCCAATACAGTACGCACACAGACTGCCCGCACCCGATCCACGGCCGGGACCCACGGGAATGTCGTGGGATTTTGCGTACTGCACAAAATCATTGACGATCAGATAATAATCCACGTATCCCATACGGCGGATCGTATCCAATTCATATTCCAACCGCCGTACAACATCCGGCGAGGGCTTGTCCCCGTACAAACGGTACAACCCCTCATAACATTGTTTTCGGAAATACGCATAACTATCCCCGCCGGGCGCTTCAAAATGCGGCAACTTGGTCTTGCCGAATTCTAACGTGACATGACACCGATCGGCGATCCGTGCTGTGTTGTCAAACGCCTCTTGTAACGTGGGAAACAACGACCGCATTTCCTCTTCGGACTTGATGTAAAACTCATCGGTGGGAAACGCGATGGGGTTGGGTTCATCCACCGTGGTGTTGGTCTGAATACACAACAGCACCTTTTGCATCTGTGCATCCTCACGCGTTAAATAGTGCGCGTCGTTGGTGCACACAAGCGGAATACCCGTTTCGCGGGATAACCGCACAAGATCACCGTTGATCGCCGCTTGTTCGGCAAGACCGTGATCCTGAATTTCCAAAAAGAAGTTGTCCGCGCCGAAGATTTCGCGATATTCCAGCGCGATGCGTTTTGCCCGATCGTATTCACCGCGGCGCAATGCCGACGGGATCTCGCCCGCCAGGCACGCCGAAAGTGCAATCAACCCTTCGTGATATTTGGTAAGCAATTCACGGTCTACACGCGGCTTGCCGTAAAAACCTTCGGTCCACGCCGCTGAGATCATGCGTACCAGGTTTGCATATCCGGTTTCGTTTTCACACAACAACACCAGATGATGGTGTTCACTGTCCGCACCGTGCACTTTATCATGCCGCGTGCGCGAAGCCACGTACGCCTCACAACCGAGGATGGGTTTGATCCCCTCGCGCTCGGCGGCTTTGTAAAACTCGATCAACCCGTACATCACGCCGTGATCCGTTACCGCAACGGCGGTCTGTCCGAGTTCTTTGACACGTTTTAAAAGTCCGTTCAGTCGGCATGCGCCGTCTAACAGACTGTATTCACTGTGCACGTGTAAATGGGCAAATGCCAAACCGAACGCCTCCTTATTTCAATTTTTCCGCAATTTCCAAAATCCGTTGCAACCGATGGTTGACACCCGACCGACTGAGCGGCGGGTGCAGTGCTTCACCGAGTTCCCGCAACGAATATTCGGGATTCTCTGCCCGTAAGCGGCACAACTCCCGCAGATCCTCCGGCAACGCATCAAATCCCAACCGTTCTTCGATCCGCCGCACCGCTTCGATCTGCGGCAAAGCCGCCGCCAACGTTTTATCCAGATTTGCCGTTTCACAGTTAGCGGCTCGATTGACGTTGTTGCGGATACTCTTGACCAATTTCACGTTCATGAGTTCCAACGATGCGCCCATCGCACCGATTCCGGTTAAGCAATCTTCGATCTGTTCGCTTTCTTTAAAATAGACAATGTAATTGCCTTTGCGGCGTACGGTTTTTGCTGTGAGTCCCTGTTCGCCCAACAACGCGATCAGATCGCGGCTGAGGTTCAGGTACGGCACGTTGAATTCCAGATGATAATCCACCTGTGGATTGGTTACCGTTGCGCACACCAGAAATACACCGCGCAAAAATGCCGCCGCACAGTCTTCACATTCCAAATTGGCACGGTTGAGCCGCAATGCCACTTCCCGTCCGCCATGGCCAAAGTGTGACAGTACCCGCTCACGTTCCGACGGATCCACCGAAACGGTGTACAAGCCGGTTTTCCCTGCTGCCGGTTCTTCCATGCGCGGCGAAACCCCGCACACCGAAGAAAGCAGATCGTAATACCGCTGTGCCACCGCCTTGTTTTCGGTCTGCAACGATACGCCCGACGCTGAAAAACTGCGCCCGTATTCCGCCATGCCGTACGCCTGCGCCGTTTCACAGCAGGCAGACCCCGTCACCGCTGCCAATTCTGTTTTGATATCCGATGAAAAAGACATCTTTCCCAACCTCTTACCGTCCGACCAACTGTACCTCACGTTCCAGTTTTACGCCGAATTTCGTCTGTACTTCCCTCTGTACGTGCTCGCACAGCGCCATCACGTCAGCGCACGTTGCACCACCGCGATTGATGACAAATCCCGCGTGCTTTTCGCTGACCTGCGCACCGCCGACCGTATATCCTTTTAACCCGCTTTGCTCAATCAACGCACCCGCAAAATACCCCGTGGGCCGTTTGAAAAAACTGCCGCCGCTGGGATACTCCAGCGGTTGCTTTTCCTTGCGTGCCGTCAGGTGTGCCTCCATCGCTTCACGGATGGCAACCGCGTCACCTTGGTGTAATTCCAACTCCACCGACCACACAAACAAGCCGTTTTCCATCAACGCGCTGTGTCGATAACCAAACTGTAACTCTTCTGCCGATAACACCACGGTTTCACCGTCCGGTGTCAACGCCGTCACGGAACGCACCGTATCAGATAACTCTCCGCCGTAAGCGCCCGCGTTCATGTACACACCGCCACCCACTGTACCGGGGATCCCGTAAGCAAATTCCAAACCGGATAACCCGTTTTCACAAGCAACCGTGCACAACCGTTTAAGCGAGGCACCCGCCAGTGCCGTGATACGGCAACCCTCTACCGTAAAAGGAGCGTCCCCCGCTTCAAAACGCAAAACAACCCCCGCAATACCCGCATCACTCACCAGCAGATTGGACCCGTTACCGACAACGCGCAACGGGATCGCTTCCTTTCGACAAAAGCGCAACACCTCGCACGCCTGTTCCCGCTCACCGACACTGACAAACAGATCCGCCGCGCCGCCGATCTTAAACGACGTATGTGCCGCCATGGACTCTTGTTCCCGCACTGTACACCCGATCATCCGCAACTGTGTTGCGATGTCTGCCATGTTCATGCCATCTCTCCCAAACATGCCGCGCCGATCACACCGGCATCGTTGCCGAGTTGCGCCGCGCAAAGCACCGATTGTTTCTCACTGTAACGGCTATACCGTTCCGCTTCCAGTATTTTGCGGATCGGCGCCAGCAACGTTTCGCCCTCTTTGCTCACGCCGCCGCCGATACACACGATCTCCGGTTGGAAAATATTTACCATGTTAACAACACCGGCGGCAATATACTCAATATACGTCTGCACGACCCCTGCACCGACAGCATCCCCTGCGCGCATGGCGTCAAATGCCGTCAAGCCGTTGGCGTCTTCCAATTTGCGTGCCGTTTTCCACATCAAACTTTCCGGATGCGCTTTCATGGCTTCCCGTGTCTGACGGATGAGCGCCGTTGCGGAAGCATACGCTTCCCAGCAACCGTGCCGTCCGCAGGTACACGGTTCCCCGTCTTTGACGATCACCGTGTGCCCGATCTCCGCACCGGCGGCATTAAATCCGCCGTAGATCTTGCCGTCAATGACAATGCCGCCGCCGACACCCGTGCCGAGCGTCACACAAACACAACTGTTTGCGCCTTTGGCGGCACCGGCTTTCACTTCACCCCATGCCGCGGCGTTGGCATCGTTTTCAATATATATGGGTTTTCCGAGCCGTTCATTCATCATGGCACGCAACGGCAGATGATCAAACGGCAGATTGTTGGCATATTCGATCGTCCCCTGTTCCGCGTTGCACGTACCCGGTGCACCAATGCCGATATACGCCACGTCATCCATCGACAAACCTGCTTTAGAAACGGCTTCACGGCAAACTTTTGCCATATCATCCACGATCGCTTCTGCCGCGCGCTCGGCATGCGTCTTGCATTTCGCCGAAGCGAGAATACGGTACTGTTCATCCACCACGCCGGCAACAATGTTGGTGCCACCCAAATCAATTCCAATGGTTACCATGTTACACAAACTCCTTTTTCCTGTAAAAAGTTCTGCAAAGTTTCTTTGCTGTTATTGACGATCAATTCCGGCGGGAACCCGATGTCTTCCAACATCGCCACCGATTCCGCAAATTGCCCCACGTGCGTGTGGAAATGCGCATCGGAATTCACCGCAATACGCACACCGTGTTGTTTGCAAAGCAAGGCGATCCGCTTACAATTTTCATAAGAATCCCGTCTGACTCGAAACGACCCTTCGTTGATCTCCACTACTTTGCCGTATTGCCCAAACAACGGAATGACCGCTTCATAATCAAACGCAAACTGCGGTGTCCCGCAATGCCCGATCATATCCACATCCGGATTTTTGGCAACCGTTACCCAAGCCGCCGAGATTTCTTCCACGGATCCTTTTGGCATCGTGCCGCCGTGCATGGACGCAATCACCCAGTCCAGTTGCTCCCGCAAGGACGGAGTCAGATCCAACGCACCCGAATGATCCAATACGTTCGCCTCAATACCGTGCAACACCCGCACGCCCTCAATGTACGGCGGCAGGATCTTCATATTGGTAAAATGCCAATGATGTCCGGTATCCGGTGTTTTTTCACCGTGATCGGTACACGCCATCAAACACAACCCCGCACGGGCGGCGGCAGTGGCATTTTCCGTAATCGTACTGTATGCGTGAGGTGAAAAAACCGTATGCGTGTGCAGATCTGCAATGGGGTGAATGTATGTGCTCATGATTTGCCTTCCTTAACTTGCGAGATTGAATGGGGTGAAAAGACCCGAAATCAGCCGCTTTGCGGCAGATTCGAGTGGGTCGCGTCACCTTAAAACGCTGTTTGTTCCGTGTGGGCGGTATCGTCCACCATACCGAGTTTTTGCATCAGTTCCTGTGCCGCATTGTACCCCAGTTTCTTTTGACGGTTGTTCATGGCGGCAACCTCAATGATGATCGCCAGGTTCCGTCCGGGTTTGACCGGGATGGTCAACATCGGCACCGTAATGCCCAGAATATCCATGTACTCGTTATCCAAGCCCATGCGATCATACGTTTTTTCGTTGTTCCACTGTTCCAGCTGGACAACCATGTCGATCTTCTCGGTCACTTTAACGGCACCCATACCGAAGATGCGGCGCACGTTGACAATGCCGATACCGCGCAACTCAATAAAGTGACGGATGTTATCCGGTGCGGAACCCACCAACGTTTTGGAAGATACGCGGCGGATCTCCACCGCGTCGTCTGCGATCAGACGGTGACCGCGTTTTACCAGTTCGATCGCCGTTTCGCTTTTACCGACGCCGCTGTCACCCACCAGCAAAATACCTTCACCGTAGGCTTCCACCAACACGCCGTGACGTGTGATACGCGGTGCCAACTGTACGTTCAAAAACGAAATGAGTGCTGCCGTCACGCCCGACGTCGTGTCGGCGCTGTGCATGAGCGGTACTTCGTATTTTTGGCAGGCAACAATCAATTCTTCGGGGATTTCCAGTTTGCGCGCCACCAGAACAAGCGGCGGTTGTTTGGCAACAAATGCATCAATGTGTGCGGCCTTGTCCTCTTTGGACAGCCCTTCCAAAAAGCCGAACTCGCTTTTACCGAGAACCTGAATACGCGCATTATCAAAATGCTCAAAATATCCGTTGAGCGCCAAACCCGGACGGTTGATCTCCGGACTGACGATCACACGTTCCGTGCCGTCTGCCGGCATATACACGGTTTCGAGCGACAATTCCTTGACGACCTTTTCCAACGTTACGGTATATTGTTTTTCCATCATTTGTCACCTTGCCTTTGTTTTCATATACTTATACATAGTATAGTATATCGCATTTCAGAGCCGTTGAAAAGTCTTTTTTAAATTTTTCTGAACACAGCGTTAAAAAACGTCCGGTTGCTTGAATTTTCGAGCAAAGTCGTGTATAATCGGTGCATATTAAGGGAGGTCTTGACATGCGCAAACTATCGGTGGGGTTGTTCAACGATTCGTTCCCCCCGCTCATTGACGGCGTTTCACAAACCGTGAAAAATTACGCCGAACAACTGCATAAGATGGATTGCGATGTCACGGTCGTCACTCCGAGTTATCAGAACACAACGGATAACTACCCGTTCGACGTTGTGCGGTATCCGTCGTTTTCCGCCGGCGAGAAAGTCGGGTATCGCGTCGGCGTCCCCTTTGATCCGCCGACATTAGTCAGACTTCGCGCCAAAAAATTCGATCTGATGCACGTACACGCGCCGTTTGCTTCGTCGGTACTGGTCAACAGTATCAACCACCGTCCGCGCGTTCCCGTGGTGCTCACCTACCACACGCGGTTCGATCTGGATATTAAAAAACGCGTTCAGAATCCCGCCATGCGTAAGGTGGCGCTTTCCTTTTTACTGGACAACGTCAACTGCGCGGATGAAGTGTGGGTGGTCACCGCCGCGTCCGAACAGTTTTTGCGCGATATCGGGTATGAGGGCACGTGCCGTGTCATGGAAAACGGCACCGATTTTGCGCGGGGCAAAGCCGATCCCGCCGCCGTTTCCCGCTTGCGCGAACAGTATCACCTTGCGGAAGATACCCCCGTCTTATTGTTCGTCGGCCGCATGATGTGGTACAAAAACACCCGTCTGATTCTGGATGCATTGCGCTTGCTGCACACGGCCGGTATGCCGTTCCGCGCCTTTTTTGTGGGTGATGGTTACGATGCTCCCGCCATGCAGGAATATGCCCATTCTCTGGGTCTTGCCGACTGTGTCACCTTTACCGGTCCGATCCAAAACCGCGAAGAGTTGCGCACCTTTTATTCCCTTGCGGATCTGTTTTTGTTCCCCTCCACGTACGATACCTGCGGCATCGTTGTCAAAGAAGCTGCCGCGTGTGGCTGTCCCTCGGTATTGTTGCGCAACAGTTGTGCGGCAGAAGGCGTTTCGCACGGTCAAAACGGGTATCTCTCAGAAGAGGACCCCGCCTTATTCGCCGATGTGATCGGCAGCGCTTTGTCCGACCGCGCCGCTTTACGTGCGGCAGGTGTCCGTGCGGGTGAAACACTGTACCTGTCGTGGGCAGAAGCGGTATCGCGCGCCCACACGCGTTATGAGCAGATCTTGGAAGAATATCAAAATAAATTTGGATAAGCACTTGACAACGGGCGGAATTTGCGTTAAGATAAGTTCCGTTCTATATGGGCCCGTAGCTCAGCTGGGAGAGCGCACGGTTCGCATCCGTGAGGTTCGAGGGTTCGATCCCCTTCGGGTCCACCAAAACGCAAGAAAAGCCGCTTATTAAGCGGCTTTTCTTCTTTTTTGCCCCCGATTGGCAGGAATTTGGCAGGAATTTGCGGTATTTTTCTTCAACCGCCTGTATATCGTCTGTCATTTCCAGAATATCTTTTCTATGCTTTTTGGCGTAGGAGGGGTATCATGTCAATTCTGCAGGAAGTCGGTCGTAACATTGTCTTTATGCGCGAAAAAATTGGAGTCACCCAAGAATGGCTATCGTTGGAAACCGAGATAGCCGGTTCATATCTGCGAGAAATCGAGCACGGGCGCGCCAATCCGTCGCTTGACATTCTTGCACGAATCGCAGACGCCT
>JAFSIB010000094.1 GCA_017440005.1 Clostridia bacterium | reverse complement strand
CCACTTGTGGAAAAATAGCGGAAAATATCTTGGGATTTTGCAGGATCAGCAGCTGTCAAAAATTCCCCATAAAATAAGGGCGCAGTCGACAAGCCCGGAAAGTTTGCATCCACCGTAGTACGATTATAAGATGCCAATCCGCCGGTAGAGGTTCCGTTTACAAAACTGGAAACCACCGTTTCCTCCGATAAGACATACCCTGCACCTGGTGCCGTGATTTCCGCAGCAGAGACGGACAGCCCTGCTACCGAAAATGCTGTCAGCAACATGGTAACTGCTAACAGTAACGAAAGAATTTTGCGCGTTTTCATGAATACCATTCCCTCCATAATATTTTTTTCAAAAGGGACTTCGCTACGATTACAGTATAACAACTACCCACGCCAAAGAACGGACAAAAACTTTTCTATGCCAGCCATTTTTTTGGCTTTGCACAATTCCGTGTTGCAAACAGTTGGAATTATTGTAAAATATAGTCAAAAGAAATCGCGAAGACGGTCGATTATTCCGCAAGGAACCGTAAACAATATCGAAAAGCGAGGTGAACTGTATGAAGCCGTATTTTGAAAAAGGACGAGAAAACAAGCAGGTTGTGGATATCAAACGCCTGCGTAACGAGGAACTCGATGAACCGCTTCATTTTCATTCCAATCTGGAATTGGTGTATATTTTGGACGGTAGCGCCACCGCGACCGTCAACGGACAGGATTACATGCTGCAAACAGGCGACATGCTGTTCACAATGGGTTACGAGATTCACGGATATGCCAACTGTAGGGGTGACGCATATTGTCTGATCGTTCCGGAGGTAATGCTCAAGAGTTTTAAATCCCTGTTGGGAAGCAACGGATTTGCATCGCGCGTTTTGCCAAAGGGCGAATACTCGGATGAGATCGAAGACATGATGCATCGGCTGATGAGTACCACACACCAGTTGCGCATGAAAGGCTATGTGTATGTTATTCTGGGCCTTCTCATGGAGCACGCTGATATCGTGGAAAACAAATCAACGATTCATGAACGCCATGTAATCCAGCAAATGCTCGAATATATTGATCAGAATTATTTAAACGATATCAAAATTGCTGATATTGCCAAAGCGTTGGGTTATAACAGCAGTTACTTGTCAACCGTATTCAACTCTTGTTTTAAGACCACGTTCAACGACTATCTTAATTCCGTACGGATCCGTCACGCCGTGTATCTGTTCTCACAGAATTATAAAGATATATTGGAAGTGGCGTTTGCATCGGGTTTTAACAGTTTACGCACGTTCAACCGCGCCTTCCAAAAAGTATACAACATGTCCCCCAGTGAGTATTTACGGCAAAAGGACAATACGTAATCCACCAAAAAGAACCCCCGCCGCTTTCGCGGTGGAGGTTCTTTTTTAGATTGCCGTTATTTCCCGCAGTTTTTGTCAAACGATGGGTTGCAGGCATAGAAGTTTTTGGAGTTTAAACGATCGGTGGCCAGACGCAAGCCTTCACCGAATCTTTGGTAATGCACAACCTCGCGTTGGCGCAGGAATTTCAGCGGATCGCGGACGTCGGGATCATCGATCAAGCGAAGCAGATTGTCGTAAGTTGTACGCGCTTTTTGCTCAGCTGCCAGATCCTCGTGCAGGTCGGTCAACACGTCACCTTTCACGCCGATATACTCTGCGCGCCACGGCAGGCCCGATGCCGCAACGGGATACACACCGGTCGTATGGTCGACAAAGTATTTATCAAAACCCGCTTTCACGATCTCGTCTTTCGACAGATTGCGTGTCAACTGATACACCATGGCACTTACCATTTCCATGTGTGCCAGTTCTTCTGTGGCGATATCCGTCAGTAATCCTTTCAGTTCATCGTACGGCATGGAGTACCGTTGCGATAAATAACGCATGGAAGCGCCCAGTTCACCGTCGGGTCCGCCGTACTGCGAAATAATGATCTGTGCGTATTTCGGATTCGGATTTGCAATTTTTACGGGATATTGCAGTTTTTTCTCATACTGCCACATTGCCGTTCCCCCTCTCATATTCCCACGGCCAAGGACCGTCCACCCAGGTCCAACGTTCGCCCTGTACGTCTTTATCCGTGACAATATACGGGCCGTAGTTGGCTTCATACTCAGCTACCAAGGCATCGCGTTCCACCTGCAACGCCTGCCTTTTTTCCAAGGCATCCGTATTGCACGGATGGGTGTCCAGGAACATGCCGATCTCCAAAATGGCAAAATCATACGCATGAATGCGTCTTGCTAATTTACAAGGCACAGCGTGTCCCTCCCCCTAAAAACGGTTTATCCAGATCCGAGAAAACAGTTCCGCGATCAAATCCTTCTTCGACCGCGTACAGATTTCCCCATTGTTGTACCGGCACGTACGCCATTGCCAATGCCTTGTCCGCACAATCGCCGTCCGACACGGTGTTTTCACACATCGGACAAACGCCGTCATTCAGCGTTCGTCTGCCGTAATACGTCGGCATTGTGACGGCTGACGGCATGCGACGCCGACCGTAACAAGAATTGTTCAACACATATCTCTCCTTGTTTTTTAGTAGGATGTTACTCCCCTTTCTCAGTTTATGGTGTTAAGTAAAGAGGGTGCTAAAAAAGCCTGAACGAAAACTCGTTCAGGCTTTTTAAACTACATCTTATTCCAACGTGCCGTATAAGCGGTAAGCAGATGCTTCACCATCGCCATAATATACCCACACCGTATTTTGTGACGGGACTGTAATCCGAACAGTATAGCGAACCGAACCGGTACCGTTATTACTGGCGGCGTCCAGAGTGACTTTCAAATCACTTGCTTTGATACGGTTCAACACCGCACGGGGACCGCAAAGAACAATATTGCTGAGTTGCTGACTCTGCAGTTTCAAGTTCTTCCCTTCGGGCAGATTGATAACCGTAACATCGCTTAAATCTTTCACAGGATAGGAAAGCGTCTTTGTAGTATAGTTACCGATCGCCAAACGGAGCGAAACCGTATCCCCTTCCAACACACGAATGTCACTGGGAATATTCAACGTGCGCGTTGCTTCTGCATTTTCCGGCAACAGTTGATCGAAATCAATCGTTCCGAGATTTCCGATCGTCGTAGCAGCTGCCTCCAAAGCTTGCGCCTCACCAACCAGGGTGATCTCACTTGGCGTTAACGTAATCAAACCGTTTTCGGCAATACCTTCCGGCTTGTTCAACAACGTGTAGGACAACGGAACCTTTTTCTGCACCCAGATCGGCACGGTAATATCCAGCGTATTATCCGCTGATGCACCGGTAAATCGACAATTGGAAAGGTCCACTTCTTTCTCCTCCGCATCGTAAGCAATCAACTTTGCGGAATAGCGAGTGGTGGCATCAATCGTGCCGCCTTCATCCACAGTAGCAACGACCGAGGTGATGCGCTTCACTGTGGTTTGCGGACCTTCCATCTGAATTGTGCCGTTGGCGATCTCGCTGGAATCGATACGAACATCACCGATCTGCTGCGCCTTTTCGTCTTTCACAGCAACCTTGGAAACATCAACCGTAAGCGGGACGGATGTTGTCAACCAATAATCACAGTTCAGCGAAATCACACTCGGTGAAATAGATGTGATCGTGTAAGCGCCGGATTTCACTTTGGTGGCGGTCAAGGAAACCTCCGAAACACCGGCACCCTGAATATCCGACAAAGACGGCCGAATGTCAATATCCTGCGCACTTAAGTTGAAGATAACCGAACGCGCGCCTTCTACCGTGACGCTAACCGTAAAGGTGTCCTCACCAATAACGCGCAGATCGTTATACCCCGCAATCGTGCCGGTAAGGTCAATCGTCTGCGTGACAGAGATCGTGCGGCTTTGTGTATTGCCGGGGCCAAAAGATACCAATGCCCAGATCACAATGGCGGCAATCGCCGAAAACAACATTAACAACCGATCATTGTGCAAGAAGGCGTTCAGTGAAAATTTCTTTTTCATTTTGACCTCCACTTACGCAGCCATGCCATCAACGAAAATTCCTTTTTATCGGACTCCGTCCGCACGTTGCTCCACACAATTTCATTTTCCAGTTCAATACGCAAACTTTCTGTTGTAAAGTCACGCGTTAACTCGCCGTTCTTCGCCACCGAAATGGTGCCGGTTTCTTCCGAAACGATCACCACGACCGCATCGGAATTCTCACTCATACCCACACCGGCACGGTGACGGGTTCCCAAACTGCGGCTGATCGTTGTATCATCCGTCAGCGGCAAAATACAACCTGCCGCCGCGATTTTTCCGTCACGCACGATCATAGCACCGTCATGCAAAGGCGCTTTGTTAAAGAAAATATTGGCAAATAATTCAGCGGTAAGATCGGCATTCACAGCAGTACCGGATTCCGCAATCTCTCCCAACCGTGTATTGCGTTCAAACACGATCAGTGCGCCCATCTTTTCACGTTGCAACATACCAACTGCTGTGCAGGTGGCGGAAATGGCTGATTTCCACTGACTGATGTATGCTTCGGTTTCTTCCTCATTCAAGCCAAAGACCTTGAAACGATTGAATCCGGTGTGACCCACCTGCTCCAAAACACGGCGGAATTCCGGTTGGAAGATGACCACGATCAAAATCAAGGCATTATCAAACAGAATCTGCAGTAAATATTTGAGCGTAGTCAACCCGAACAAGTAAGCCGCCCCGTAAGCAATTGCCAACAGGAAAAAGCCCTTCATCAGTTGTTCGGCACGGGAATCTCTTACCAAGCGAAGCAAACTGTAAATGGCAAAACCGACAATCACGATATCTAACGTATCGGTAATCCAGTTGTACGTTCGCAAGAAGTTCAGTACACTTTCCCACACGACGGAAAAGAAGGTTCCCATGGTCACCACCACCTTTATACATCAATCATTTTCTATTGTACCAACGTTTTTTCATGTTTTCAAGGGTTTCTTGCAATTTCTGTTAAGATTTTCCATACTTTTTCCAGATCGTTCCACGTGGTAAATGCAGACGGACAAATCCGCACAGCACCGCGCGTGACAGTCCCTATTTTTCGATGCGCCGACGGCGCGCAATGCAGTCCAGCCCGAACAGAAATCCCGGCATCATTCAAACGCGCTGCCGTTTCCTCACTCGGCAGATTCTGTACGTTGCACGTAAGAAGCGGCACACAGACAGTCAGATCGGGATACGGCGTGTACAAGTCAATCCCCTTAGTATTGGCAAGTTGTGTATATAACGTTCCCAGTAAGTTGGTTTCCCTTTTCGCAAGTTCCCCAACCCCGCCTTGGCGATGCAACCAACGCAAACCGCCGTTTAACCCGCAAATAGCGGGCACGTTCAGCGTTCCGCTTTCCAACCGATCCGGCAACTCGGTCGGTTGCGATTCCGAAAGTGATGCACTGCCGGTACCGCCTTCCACCAAGGTTGATAACATATACGTGCCGCGGCACAACAGCGCCCCGCACCCCATCGGTCCGTATAACCCTTTGTGAGCAGGCATGCACAGAAAATCAATGTTGTCTTTTTCCATATCGATTGGCAGTATGCCGGCGCTTTGCGCGGCATCCACCGCAAACGGAATGTGGAATTTCTGAGCGATCTGACCGATCTGTCGGATCGGTGTACGAATACCTAATACATTCGAGGCGTGGGTACATAAGATCAGTCGCGTTGTCGGACGAATGGCGCGTCGGACTCGTTGTGCCGTTTCGTAAGGACGTGTAGGATCAACACTGACCATTGTGTAACTGACACCTTTTGTTGCGAGAGCTGCCAAAGGTCTTACAACCGAATTGTGTTCACAATCGGTGATCACAGCGTGTCCACCGTCTGAAAGTAAACCCTTGATAACCATATTCAGCGCATGAGTGCAGTTAAGAGTAAACACAACACCGGCAGGGTTTTCCAAATGAAAAAGCGACGCCAACGCTTCGCGGCATTCGTATACACGCTCCGCTGTTGACATCGCCATGGTATGCCCACCTCTTCCGGGATTGGCGCCGTAATGGATCATTGCTTCCGAAACGGCGCGTTGGACATCCGGCGGTTTCGGATACGTGGTTGCCGCGTTGTCCAGATAGATCACCGCCGCCCACCTCCGTGCTCCACACGGATCATGCGGATACCCGATTTGGATAAAGCGGCTTTGACTGCTTGCTCTGTACCATACACCAACAAACTATATCCGCATCCGTTATTCTCTTCCGCATGCGATGAACGCTGCATGTATACGCGATACCCTTGTTGCTCCAGCACCTTTTTACCGCGCATAGCGTTTGTTACAGAACTGACATATACTGTTGTCCAATTCATGATTCTCACCTCACACCACACTATATGCAAGTAGTGAGCGGTGTGTGAGAGAATCAGCCGTGACGGCGGCTTTGTAAATAATCCTCCAGAATAATGGTTGCCGAGACCGTATCTACGATTGCTTTCCGTTTTTTGCCGCGCACGTTGGTTTCGTTAAGATAGCCGATCGCGGACATAGTGGTTAACCGTTCATCCCACAAATCCACCGGTAAGCCGGTAAGGTTCCGCAAACTTTCGGCAAAGGCTTCTGCTCGTTGTGCGCTTTCACCTTTACTGCCATCCATGTTCCGCGGAAGACCCACCACAATCTGTTGCACACCATTCTGTTTGGCCGTTTCGGCAATCGTATCCGCCAGCGCAGAAAAGTCGCGTTGTGTGACTGTACCAATCGGCGATGCCAACAATTCCAGTTCATCGGATACGGCAAGACCGGTACGCACCAGTCCCAGATCCACCGCCATTATTTTCATGTGACATCACCCTTTCAAATACAGTATATCACTTTCTCGTGAAAGTTGCAATCTCTGCAACTTTAAACTTCAAAATTTCTGAAAACTTGCGTTTTCTTCGATTAAAGATTAAAAAACACGGTTTTTTGAAATTTCACCACAAAATACTTGCAATACGAATAAGGCTGTGCTATACTGTTTCCATGATTTTTTACGAAGGAGACGATTCGTATGTCGTATGTTGATTCCGTTTTGGAAAAAGTGGCTCGTGACAACGCCGATCAGCCGGAATTTATCCAGGCTGTAAGAGACGTTCTGTTGTCGCTGCGCCCCGTTATCGATGCAAACCCGCAGTATGAAAAAGCGGCGCTGCTCGAGCGTTTGGTTGAACCGGAACGCGTGATTATGTTCCGTGTGCCTTGGGTTGACGATGCCGGTAACGTTCACGTAAACCGTGGTTACCGCGTACAGTTCAACAGCGCGATCGGCCCTTACAAAGGCGGTTTGCGTTTCCACCCCTCTGTGAACCTGAGCATCATCAAGTTCCTGGGCTTTGAACAGACCTTCAAAAACTCCTTGACCAGCTTGCCGATGGGCGGCGGTAAAGGCGGTTCCGACTTTGACCCCAGAGGTAAGTCGGACAACGAAATCATGGCGTTCTGCCAGAGCTTCATGACGGAGTTGTACCGTCATGTCGGCGCCGATACTGACGTTCCTGCCGGTGATATCGGTGTTGGTGCACGTGAGATCGGTTATCTGTTTGGTCAGTACAAACGTCTTGTCAACCGTTACGAGGGCGTTTTGACGGGTAAAGGCATTGCTTACGGCGGTTCTTTGATCCGTCCGGAAGCCACCGGTTTCGGTGCTGTGTACTACACCGTTGAGATGCTGAAATCGTTCGGCGATGATATCAAGGGTAATACCTTTGCGGTTTCCGGTTTCGGTAACGTTGCCTGGGGTACCGTGAAGAAGGTTACCGAACTTGGCGGTAAAGTTGTGACCATTTCCGGTCCGGACGGTTATGTCTACGATAAAGACGGCATCTGCACCGAAGAAAAGATCAACTACATGTTGGAGATGCGTTCTTCCGGTCACGATAAAGTCAAGGATTACGCAGACAAATTCGGTGTTCCCTACTTTGAGGGCAAAAAACCGTGGGAGCAGAAAGTGGATATTGTCATGCCCTGCGCTACTCAGAACGAAGTGCGTTTGGAAGATGCGAAAAACATCGTGGCAAACGGCGTGAAATATTACGTGGAAGTTTCCAATATGCCCACCACCGACGATGCGCTGGAAGTGCTGAAAGCAAACGGCACGATCATCGCTCCGTCCAAGGCTGTAAACGCCGGTGGCGTTTCGGTTTCCGGTTTGGAAATGAGCCAGAACTCCATGCGCTATTCCTGGACCGCCGAAGAAGTCGATGCGAAATTGCGTCAGATCATGACGAATATCTACAAAGCTTCTTTCGACGCTGCAGAAAGATACGGCATGAAGGGCGATCTGATCGCCGGTGCAAACATTGCCGGTTTCCAAAAAGTTGCCGATGCGATGATGGCACAAGGTATCGTTTAATCATTTTGATACACAAAACCCGCGCGGCTGTAACCATCCGCGCGGGTCTTTTTTGTGGTGAAAAAAGATCGATGATCAATCGATCATCGCTCTTTTGTTTTTGCTTATTCTTCGTCTTCGCAGCAATCGCAACCGCAGTCGCAATCATCGTCGCAGCAGTCTTCCAGATCAAATTCCAGATGTTTGCCGCAGATCGGGCACTCAACGCCGCCGTCCAACAAGGTTTCCTCATCAACCGAGAAATCTTCATCGCAATTGGGGCAGGTGATCTCATAGAACTCTTCATCACCGCAGCAATCGCAATCGCAGTCGTCATCGTCATAATACTCGGTTTCCAGAGCATCCAGATCCTCATCGATCGTGTCGACCTGCTCGCCCAATTCCTGAACGGTGGCTTCCAGATCTTCCACGCTCAGCGCTACATCGCTGAGAACGTCCATAACGGCTTTCCAGATCTTGCCGTCTTTGGATTCGGGATCAACGCCCAAGCCCTCAAGCAAGCCTTTTAAATATGCAACTTTTTCTGTGATCGTCATTGTTATTACCTCCAATAACTGTTATGCGCGCTCCATGTATTCGCCCACACGGGTGTCCACACGGATCATTTCACCTTCATCAATGAACAACGGCACGCGAATCTCCGCGCCGGTTTCCAACGTGGCGGGTTTGGTCGCATTGGTAGCCGTGTCGCCTTTGAAGCCGGGATCGGTCTTGGTGACCTGCAACTCAACAAAGTTCGGCGGTTCTACACCGAAAACCTTGCCCTTGTACGACATGACTTTGCAGACCATGTTCTCTTTCACAAATTTGAAGTTATCCGACAGAATATCGCTGTTGAGCGGAATCATCTCATACGTTTCGAGATCCATGAAGTAATACAGATCACCGTCATTGTAAGAGTATTCCATTTCTTTTCTCTCAACAAAAGCGGTCGGATACTTATCACTCGGGTTAAACGTGCGCTCCACGACAGTACCGGCGATCACGTTGCGGATCTTGGTACGAACAAACGCAGCACCTTTACCGGGTTTTACGTGTTGGAATTCCACAATCTGATACACGTTGCCATCCATTTCAAAGGTTACGCCGTTACGAAAATCACCTGCAGAAATCATTTTAAAATCCTCCATATAAACATACTATGTCTATTCTACCCTATCTTTTCCCGTTTTGCAAGTGCAAATTACAAGAAAACGAAAAAAGCAGGCGGTTTTTTGAACCGCCTGCTCCAAATTATTCGTCTTCGTTTTGGTAAGCGTCAATGATCTTTTTGGCAACCTGCATCGGTGCTTCTTCATAACGCGCAAAACCGGTGACAAAATGTCCGCGTCCTTGCGTTGCAGAACGCAACATTTTGGAATAGTCCGCCATCTCCGCCATCGGCACTTCAGCAGATACGCAGGTCATATCCGGTTCATCCGCAGGATTCATACCGATAATGCGGCCGCGCCGTTTGTTGATATCCCCCATGATATCACCGGTCGTATCGTTCGGTACATAGGCAAACAATGTGCTGATGGGTTCCAACAGCACCGGCGAAGCCTTGGCAATACCGTCTTTATACGCAAGCGATGCGGCAGTTTTAAACGCCATTTCCGAAGAATCTACCGGATGGTACGAACCGTCAACCAACGTTGCTTTGACACCGACCAACGGGAAGCCTGCCAGCACACCGCGTTTGGCGCTGTCACGCAAGCCTTTCTCGACAGCGGGGAAATAGTTCTTCGGAACCGATCCGCCGAACACGGTTTCTTCAAAGATCAACTCTTCACTGTCGCACGGTTCAAACTCGATCCACACGTCGCCAAACTGACCGTGACCGCCGGATTGTTTCTTATGACGGCCCTGGACTTTGACCTTTCCGCGAATGGTTTCACGGTACGGCACTTTGGGTTCCTGCAACAGAACGTCCACACCGAATTTGCTCTTTAATTTGGAAACGGTAACGTCAAGATGCTGCTCACCAAGTCCCGACAAGATCTGTTCGCGTGTTTCGCTGTTGAGTTCCAGAGAAATGGTGGGATCCTCTTCTTTTAAGCGATTGAGACCGGATACGATTTTTTCTTCATCGCCCTTGTTTTTGGCATACACTGCCATTGACAGCGACGGCGCTTCAAAATTCACACCGGGCAGAATGACCGGACGTACGGGTGCGCACAACGTATCACCGGTATTGGTGACCGCCAATTTGGCAACCGCACCGATGTCACCCGCAACCACGCACGGGACTTCTTCCTGCCGTTTGCCGCGTACCAAGAACAGTTTACCGAGTTTTTCGGTGGTGCCCGTACGCATATTCAGCAGTGAGCAATCCGGTGTTACCTTGCCGCTGATCACCTTGAAATATAATAGTTTGCCGACAAACGGGTCAACAACGGTTTTGAAAACGATCGCCGCTGTTTGCGCTTGTTCGTTTACCGTCAGTTTGACTTCTTCACCGTTCGGATCCACACCGGTTTCGCCTGCCACGGTTTCTGCCCACGGCGCCAACCACATCAACCCGTTCAACAACTGATCGATGCCTTCCAACATTTGCGTGGAACCGCAATAGACAGGGCAAATCTCGCCGCGGCGAACGCCGGTTGCCAAGCCTAAAATCAATTCATCGGGCGTGAAATCAACACCGGAGAAGTATTTTTCCATCAACTCTTCACTGGTCTCCGCCACCGCTTCATAAATAGCGGTACGCAAACCGTCCAGACGGTGTCCCATATCCGGCAAATGACACTCGGTTGCCTTGCCGTCTTTGTATGTATACGCTTTATACTCCAAGATGTTGACATAACAAACTACTTTGTGATTTTCAACATACGGCACGACCAACGGACAAACAGTCGGACCGAATTTTGCCTTCATCTCTTCAAACACTTTATAGAAATCCGCGTGCTCACTATCGAGTTTATTGACGAACAACAACTGTGCGATACCTTTTTTGCGTGCTGCCGCCAATGCTTTTTGTGCACCTACCGTGACACCACTTTTACCGGAAATGACAACAACCGCACTACCTGCAGCGCGAATACCTTCACACATGCCGCCCGCAAAATCAAACGAGCCCGGGGTATCCAACAAATTGATTTTGGTATCTTTCCACTCCACCGGTAACAAAGACAACGATACCGATGCTTTACGTTTAATTTCTTCCGGATCAAAATCGCAAATCGTATTGCCGTCCGCCACCTTGCCCAAACGATCGGTTAAACCGGCAGAATACGCGATCGCTTCCGCCAAGGAGGTTTTACCGGAACCGGCATGACCGACAAGTGCGACGTTACGAATTTGTTTAGCAGTATACTGTTTCAAGAGCAGGCTCCCCTTTCTATCGTCGGTCACGTTGCCGCAAACCGACAGTTCCCAACAAAAATGAGCAATAATACACAAAAATATTATACACACATGATTGTTCTTTGATAATTATAACCTATAGATTTTGAAAATTCAACCACAAATCCCGCAAAAAATAAAAAAATCCCCTCTGCATAAAAGCAGAGGGGCGTTTTTGGTGGAAATGACGGAAATTACGAGCGGGAAAAACCGACTGCCGCAATTCCGGATACAACGGCAAACAACGCCGTCAACAAGATGGCGTACAACGGCGGGATCATCACATTCAATCCCAATGCCAGAACGGCGGCTAATGCAGCACCGACGGCGCCGAAAACGCCTTGCAGAACATGGATGAACCGTGAACCGGTGCGCAAACGGCGGCACTGCGCAATAGCACGGATCATGCCGCACACATCACCGGTGGAGAGAATACCGGTTTTCTCACAAGCCGATACACCGTCTGCCAGTCCTTCGTACGAGCGGCCTGCCGGTGCACTGAGCAACTCAACATAAAATCCGTTCAGCCCAAACGTGGAGGCAATCAAATGCTCCGTGATATTGGGGTCACACGTACGAATGAGCATTGTTATCCGACGGTTGGTCAGATCCGTAAGAGTCTTTTGCACCGTGGGATTTGCCGTATAACTGACAACGAACATTGCCGACAATTCACCGGCAATCGATAAATATACCAGTTGTCTACCGTCTTTGGCATAGCGTTCTTCATAATCCTTGGACGGAATATCAATACCGTGATTGTCCAGCAAACGGCGGTTACCGATCAGTACGCGGCGGCCGCTTACCCAACCGGATAAGCCCATATCCTGCTCGTACACCAAGGTGTCCACCTCATGCAGCATGTCCACCTTGTTTACGATCATACGGCGGAACATGTGCGATAACGGACCGCCTGCACGGATAGACACCGAAGCCGCATCCAGAATCGCTTCATCGATACGCGTACCGGAAAACGTTTTGATGCCGTGTAACAACACGCTGGTTTCGGGGAATAAGTCAATGGCATCCAACGCCACCGCATGCGATGATCCGTATTCCCGTACGGCATCGTACCCCAAGATAGCCGTTGCTTTCTTGCGCAATGTGTTATCTGCCGATGCCAAGGCGGCACGCAAATACAAAACAATCAAGGCGGGTGACATGACCGTGATCAACGCGCACAGCAACGTGATGGCAGGCAACCAAGCGGTAACACCGTTGATCAGCCAATAAGTAAGTGCCACACCAAAAGCCACGATCAAGGTAATGGGGGTATACCACCGCACAAACGCATGACCGCTTTGTGAATCAACCGTATTTTCCGTGTAATCGCCGCAAGCTTCAGCTTTACGGAAATACGTTACACGCGGAATACCCAGTGCCACAGCAGGGCGACCGATTTCTTCCGCAAGCATATTGTCTTCGATCCGCTTGGCGATCCATTTTTCACCTTGCAATACCGCAAGCGGGAATGTTCGCATCACGCGGTCGGCTTCCGCTTTTTCGGCAATCAACAACAAAAGAAGTGACAAACCGGTTACCGCTGTAAACAAGGGTGTTGTACCGTCTGTAATACCGGTTGTATTTAAAAATTGCAGCGCGGTATGAATCACCGTTACAACCGCTGCCAATGCAACACCGCTTTCAGCCGTGATACCGCCAAACAGAACGGATAGCCCGCGTTTCACCGTTTTACGGGCAACCACAAAAATCACGCCGAACAAAATCAAATGAATGATCAAATACGTGATCGGATTCATGGAAATGGCAGGCGTGGCAAATGACAAAATCGCAATCAGGCACAGAATAAACTCTGCCGTTCCCGCAACAAACAGATTGACACCTGCCGCACGTTGTGCCGCTTGCAAAGTCTGGCGCAATGAACTGATTTGCTGGGGCGTCAGCGGTTTTTCCGCTTCTTCCACGGATTCTTCCGCGGTTTCCAAAGGTGTTTCGGGATATACCACCTCACCCCGTTCAACGGGTTCTTCCGCCTGTTCTGCTTCCGCACGCTCGTGCTCTTCCCGCTTTTGAGAAAAACTCTGTATCTTCTCTTGACGGATGCGGCGCAACGCCTCGTCTTCCCCTTCTTCCGGCTCTTCGTCGCTTTCAAAACCATCCAGCAACATCTGGGTGGCCTGCTCGCTGTCACTCTCCTCATCGGAAGTGTCATCCAACACCAAGGTTTTTTGCGAAACAGAAACCTCACGCGTATCATCCATGGCATCATCGCCATAGACTTTAACGCCTTCTTCTTCCTCTTCCGATTCCGGTTCGGGATCCACCGGTTGCAAGTCTGCCACCGTGTAAAGCGGAACATCCTCATGTTTTACCTTCCGACTCCGGAACAAGCCACGCTTTTTGCGCTCGTGTGACGCTTTGCGCGGGATCGCGGTTTCCTGGTATTCCTCATCGACAGCCACTACCGTCGGGAACTCGGTCGTATTGATTTTCTCCTGTTCCGCAACCGTATCCGTTTGTTGCGGTGTTCCGGAATGTTGTTCCTTCATTACATTCACCCTATTCTCTGTCATTTAAGGCCCAGCCGTTGGCGCGCCACTTCGTATACCATAATTCCACATGCGACCGATGCGTTGAGCGAATTGATTTTTCCGCGCATCGGCAACGAAACGATCTGATCACATTCTTCTTTTACCAGCCGCGTCATGCCGTGGCCTTCGGATCCCACCACCAAGGCAACTGCACCGGAAAAATCGGTTTGACACCACGGTTGACCGTCCATATCCATGCCGTACACCCATACGCCGCGTTTTTTCAGTTGCTTGAGTGTTTCGGTGATATTGGACACCCGTACTACGGGCATATATTCCACCGCACCTGCAGACGTTTTGTACACCGTTGAGGTCAACCCGACTGCGCGACGTTTCGGAATGATCACGCCGTGACATCCCGCCGCTTCTGCACTGCGCAGAATCGCGCCCAAATTATGAGCATCCTCCAACTCATCACAAACGATGACAAACAACGGTTCTCCCGCCTCTTCGGCGCGGCGGTAAACGTCCTCTATCTGTGCGTATTCTTTGCAAGCTGCAAAAGCGATCACGCCCTGATGGTTGGCGCCGCCGACCGATGTCAGTTTGCGCACATCCATCTCCTTAACGGGGATACCGCGTTCACGGCAAAGCGCACGGATCAAGCCGATACTGCCGTTACGCTCTCCTTTGGCGATCCACACGCTATCCAACGAGCGTTCGGAACGCAATGCTTCCGTAACGGCGTTGCGTCCGACGATCCGATCTTCCTCCAAAAGAGGTGCTTGTTTGTCTGTATGCGACTGTTGCATACGAAAAAACCTCACAATAACCCAATATTTGTTCTATTGTATCACATATCTTCGAAAAAGGGAATACCGAATTGCGGATTTTTTATCGACAAATCCGCAAAACCGTGGTACACTTAATTGAAACAGAGTGAAAATGAGGTGCTGATTATGAAAGTTGCCGTTATCACCGGTGCTTCTTCCGGTCTTGGCGAAGAATATGTCCGACAAGTCATCAAACAGTTGCCGGAAATTGAGGAAATCTGGTTGATTGCACGGCGTCTGGAACGGTTGGAAAGTATTGCCGCCCGTTTTGCCGAGCACCGTTTCCGCTGTCTTTCACTGGATCTTACCGATCCGAAAAGTTTTGCGGTATATCAGCAGGAATTGGAAACGGCAAAGCCGGAAGTACAGTTACTGATCAACAATGCGGGGTTTGGCAAGTTGGGTAACGTAGCCGAAACCGACTATCCGGAACAAACCGGCATGATCGATCTGAACTGCCGCGCCTTGACCGCCGTTACCACCATCACCATTCCCTACATGCCAAAAGGGTCGGGCATTTTGAACGTAAGTTCCATTGCTTCCTATGCGCCCACGCCGCGCATGGCGGTATACGGCGCCACCAAATCGTTTGTTTCCTCGTTTTCCAAAGCCTTACGTGAAGAGTTAAAACCGTTAGGGATTACGGTACTCACCGTGTGTCCCGGCCCGATGGCAACTGATTTTTTGGAAGTCGCAGATATTGTCGGCCGTTCGCGCACGTTTGAAACGCTACCTTACTGCCATCCGCAAAAAGTAGCAGCGGTGTCACTTGCCCGTTTGTGCCGTAAAAAGGTATGGTACACGAACCGCTTATTCTATAAGTTTTACCGCGTTCTCGGCAAAGTGCTCCCCCATTCTTTTATCATGAAATTCAGCAAAACCTAAAAAAAGACCGCGAGTGATACTCGCGGTCTTTTTTTGCCCTTCTTGCCGACCGACTTGCGGTTTCCGAGGGCAGGCTATTCTGTTTTTTTCGCAGCCGTAACCGTAATGGTTTCACCGGTAATCACGGTCAACGGATCGATATAACTCCCGTTTACCGTCATTTCCAAATGAAGGTGTGTTGGCATCAACACTTCTGCCGGTACGGATGCCACGGTGCCGATCGGCTCTCCTGCCGATACCTTTTGTCCCTTTTGTAATTTTTCGGTTTTTACACCGCAATATCGCGTTATAACAGTGCCTTTGTGAGAAAGCGTGACCGTATTCCCCCACAAGGCATCTTCGCTAATCTCCATAACCTCTCCGTCCGCAACCGCTTTTACCGCCGCATCGGCTTGTGCTTCAAAATCCACACCGTTGTGCGTGACCCATTCACCCAACGTTTCGGAAAATACGTGTGTGGCACTGAAGTGATTGAGGATGCGATTGGACACCGGAAATACAAATAAATCCGTATTCTCTGTACTTGCCGTCTGTGATGCAGTCGGTGCAGTAGTGGTGGTTGTACGGTCATCGGGAATATCGGTTGCCGGTTTTACGACCTGCGCAACCGTTTTTGACGCAGTCGTGGTGGTGGATGCCGATGTTTGTGGTTCGATCGGTTCATCCGTTGAAACACCGTTCACAAACGCAGTAACGGCAATCCCACAAACCGCAATCAAACAGATCGCTAATACAATCGGAAACACGCGGGATGTCGGTTTCTTGTCTTCCAGTTCAAAATCATCGGAATGCTGCATATTCGTTCCTCCCAGATCTATTGTCGGCACCAATAGTTTTTACGCGTTTTTCCGAATTTATGCGCATAAAACAAAAATCCCTTTCCGATGGCGGAAAGGGATTTTGATCAGTTTGTTTCAACCGCTGTCACCGTATAGCCGGCTTGTGTAATAACGGCTGTCAATTCGTCGGCAGACACCGTATCAGTCACAACCGTTGCCTGTTTTTGGTCCAGATCAACCGTTGCTTGCACACCGGGTACAGCGTTGAGTACATCTTCCACACGTTTGCGGCAATGCTGACACATCATGCCTTCAATCGTGATCTTCATCACACGGGACACCTCCTTTTTATGGGATTGTGTTGAACAACGAAATCGGCGAAGCCTTAATGCGTTGGTAACGACAAACAGGCTGCTCAAACTCATGGCAGCAGCGCCAAACATGGGACTTAAGCGCCACGCAAGCAGCGGATAAAACACGCCCGCCGCCAACGGAATGCCAAGACAATTATAGAAAAATGCCCAAAACAGATTTTGACGAATGTTACGGATCACGGAACGGCTCAGCCGCACCGCCGTCACTACATCGCGCAAATCGTTTTTCATAAGCACGATATCGGCGCTTTCAACCGCCACATCCGTACCCGCGCCGATGGCGATTCCCACATCTGCCCGTACCAATGCAGGCGCATCGTTAATGCCATCGCCGACCATCGCCACGGTTTTTCCTGTCTGCTGAATAGCGGCGATCGCTGCCTCTTTATCCTGCGGCAATACATCGGCAATCACATGATCAATGTTCAGTTTGGCGGCAACAGCTTGAGCTGTGCGCCGATTATCACCGGTCAACATGTGCACGGCGATGCCCATTTTTTGTAAAGCGGTGATTGCTTCAAGGCTGCTCTCCTTGGGCACGTCGGCGACGGCAATAACGCCAATCAGCGTGCCGTTTTTGGCAAAGAGAAGCGGCGTTTTTCCCTCTGCGGATAACATATCCAATTTGCCGCGTACCGCATCAAGTGAAACCGCATTTGCCGTGAGTAACCGTTCGTTTCCCGCAAAACAAGGTTCTCCGTCAATTTCGGCAAAAACACCCTGTCCGGGCAATACGGAAAAATCAGAAACCGATGGAATCTCCACACCACGTTCGGTTACCGCGCGCATCACGGCATCCGATAGCGGGTGTTCGCTTTGATGCTCTAATCCTGCCGCGATGCGCAACAGTTCGTCTTCAGCAACCGTAAGAGGTACAATATCAGTCACAACGGGTTTGCCGGTTGTGATGGTACCCGTTTTATCCAGAACAACACAATCAACCTTGTGCGTAATCTCAAGGGCTTCACCGGATTTGATCAAGACACCGTGTTTGGCGCCCTGACCGGTTCCCACCATAATTGCCACGGGTGTTGCCAGTCCCAATGCACACGGACAGGAAATTACCAGGACACAAACCGCGCTGGTAAGGGCATCTTCAAAAACACCGCCAACAAAGAACCATACCATACCGGTAATCAAGGCAATCAACATGACGACCGGTACAAAGATCGCCGCAATTTTATCCGCTGTTTTGGCAATGGGCGCCTTTCCGGCTCCTGCATCTTCCACCAAGCGAATAATACGCGATAACGTGGTATCCTCACCCACGCCCGTTGCACGGAATTTCAAAAAACCGTTTTGGGTAACGGTTGCACTGATAACAGAAGAACCCACAACCTTTTCCACAGGAATACTTTCCCCGGTGATTGCCGATTCATCGACAGCAGCATGTCCGTCAACCACAATACCGTCCACCGGTATGCGTCCGCCCGCACGCACCACCACAATGTCACCCACGCGCACGTCATCCAAAGAAACGGTCTGTTCCTTTCCGTCACGTTCGACAACCGCTGTGGACGGTGCCAGATCCATCAACGCCTGCAGTGCTTGCGTCGTTTTATGTTTGGAACGCGTTTCCAGGTATTTTCCCAATGTGATAAGCGTCAAAATCATGGCGGCGGATTCAAAATACAAATCTTTGTGGTAACGTGCCACCAGCGCCATATCCCCGATACCCAATCCGTACGCCATGCGATACAAAGCAAAAATACCGTACAGCAATGAGGCAGCGGAACCAACTGCTACCAGACTGTCCATGTTGGGCGCACGGTGCCACAAAGCAGAAAACCCTTTTTCGTAGTATACGCGATTGACATAGGCGATCGGCAAGCACAACAAAAACTGTGTTAGTGCAAAGGATGCTGCATTACCGTGCCCGCTCAAGAATGTGGGTAACGGCAAGCCGATCATGTGCCCCATCGACACATACATGAGCGGAAGCAAAAACAAAAACGAAATCCACAATCGCTGTTTCATGGCGTGTTGAGTAAGGTCAGTTTGCGGTTTTGCCGTTGCAGAACCTTTTTTATCTTTCGCGTCAGAAGTTGCACCGTACCCGGCCGCAACAACAGCTGAAATAATATCCTGTTCCGTAACTACATAGGGATCGTATTCCACCGTCATGCTGTTTGTCATCAGATTGACCTGCACATCTTCAACACCGTTCAATTTACAAACGGACCCGTGCACGTGTGAAGAACACGCCGTGCACGTCATACCGGTCACAGAAAACCGTTGTTTCATTCTGTACTCCTTTCAGTTAGCAATCGCTAATCAGTCGGTAAAAAAGAGGCGGTGCAATACCGCATCTTTATGATTCGATCAAGCAGACAGCATGTGCCGCCATTCCCTCTCCGTTTCCGGTAAAGCCAAGACCTTCTTCGGTGGTGGCTTTCACATTCACGGTATCCAGCGGCAAGGCACAGGCGGTTGCCAACCGCTCGCGCATGGCGGGAATGTACGGTTTCAGTTTGGGTGCTTGTGCCAATACGGTGGCATCAATGTTGATCGGTGTATAGCCGGCAGTTTTCACAGCTGCCACGACCTGCTTTAGCAGTTCAATACTATCCGCATCTTTGTAACGCGGGTCAGAATCGGGAAAAAGTCCGCCGATATCGCCCAGTGCCGCCGCACCGAGCAACGCATCGGCAATCGCATGTGCCAGCACATCGGCATCCGAGTGACCGAGCAATCCTTTTTCATAAGGGATCGTCACTCCGCCAAGGATCAATTGCCGTCCTTCTACCAAGCGGTGTACATCGTATCCGTGACCGATCCGTATACTCATTTTAACAACCCCTCTGCCAACAGTATATCCTCCGGTGTGGTCATTTTGATGTTGGTATATTCTCCCTCAACCAACATGACGGGATAGCCTTGCGCTTCAAACAACGCACATTCATCGGTGGAATTCGTTACACCTTGGTCCACCGCGTGTGCGTAAACTTTCAGGTATTGATCCGGTTTGAATGCCTGCGGCGTTTGCACATTCCATAAAACAGACCGATCCAGAGTGGACACTACCAGACCGTCTGCATCAGCAATCTTCATGGTATCCTTTGCGCGTACCGCCACCGATGCGGCACCGTACTGATCCGCTGCCAGCATAACCCGCTCGATCACACTGGGGGTGATCAACGGCCGTGCGCCGTCATGAACCGCAACAAGCTGAGCATCTCCGCATGCCATAACGCCTTTGTACGCCGACTCCTGGCGGGTAACACCACCTTCAATCACGGTTTGCAATTTGGAAATACCGTATTCTTTTGCCAAAGCATAAATCCGTTCATGATCGGTGGGTTGCGCAACCACCACAATCCGATCAATCACCGAACATGCTTCAAAGGCTTGCATGGTACGGGCCAAAACCGGGCAACCGTGTATCAACAAAAACTGCTTCGGCGCACCCATGCGTGTGGAGTTTCCTGCCGCCAGCAAAACTGCAGCCGTTGTACGTGACATAGTTTCTCGTCCTTTCCGATCTCAGGATAGCGGTGTGACTTCCACCACCGTTAAGGTATCACCGTTTACAGTAAAGCGAATGTTCCAATCACCGAAATCCATGCCGTAAATCCGTTCCGGATCTTGTTGATAAGACGGGCGCGGATCTTGCTTTAAAATATCCAAAACCGTGGCTTGCTTTTCGGAATGAATACGCGTTAAGAGTTCCGCAGGGAACTCCACCTGCAGGGCATAATCCCGTACCGCATCCGAAAAACCGCCGACTGCATCGGGGTGAGAATCCGTATACGCAATGTAAGGCTTGATATCCAAAATGGGGGTGTGATCTTTCAAGTCGGCACCTGCAACACGCAGGACCGTCCCCCATTCCTCCGTTTGTTCTACAGCAACTAAACGAACCGAGGACAGACCGATGGCATTGGGACGAAACGGCGAGCGCGTTGCAAAAACGCCCATACGGCGGTTACCGCCCAAACGCGGCGGCCGCACGGTGGGTTGGAAGCCGTCCTGATGCGCTTCGGAAAAATCCCAAAGCAGCCACAAATGGGAATATCCCTCGATCCCACGCAATGCTTCCGGATCGCGAAAACGCGGTTCAAATACAATGGTGGAAACCATATCCGGCAGCAAGCCGCTTTGGCGGGGAATCCCGAATTTACTGCGAAAATCGTTGTGAATATACGCCACAATGTCCATACGTTTCTTCTCCTGACGGTTTCCTCCATCCTACCACGCAAATCCCAAAAAGTCAATCCGCAGCGGTGTTTCAACGAAAGCATTTTTCCGTATATTGACATACTGTTTCCAAACATGGTAAACTGATATTCAGGAAAGAGAGGGGTTTTTATGTCCGTAATATTGTTGGTGTATTCCTTGGCATTGTTGGTTATCACGTGTGCGATCTGTATATACATCGGTATCCGACGCGGTACGTTCAACAGTGCGTTGCGTTTCGGATTCTTTTTAGTATCCGGTATTCTTGCCTTTATTATCACGCGGTTATTGTCCCCCGTGCTTGGCAATGCCCTTGTGGATGCGCTGGGCAGTATGGCAGAGGAGATCACCTTTCTGCTGGAAAATCCGGCATTGCGCGACGTCTTGAAAAAAGTCCTCGGCGGAATTGTTGCACCGCTTGTTTTCCTGCCGCTCTTCTTTGTGATCGACAAATTAACGTTTTTTGCGTACGTGCCGCTCCGCAAAAAATTCGCCGACCGTCAGCCGTTACATAACATTCCTCACGATAAAGTATTCGGTGGTGTTTTGGGCGGTGTTCTGGCGTTTTGCATCACGTTGTCCTGCGTAATGCCGATCGGCGGCTACCCGCAGTTCGTATCACAAACCTTAAATCAGATCGGTAACACAACTCTTACAAAAAAATTGGTTCCGGAAGACGTGAAATCAAGTGTCGATGAGGTTGCCGGATACGGTATTGTAAAAGCAGACTATGCGGTGTCCGGGTGGTTATTCAACGGATTGACCGCCGATACCCGCGCCTTTGTTACAGAAGCTGCCAACCTGATCACTGTTGCCGATCGCGTGGTTTCCGCGCAAAATCCCGAAGAAGCCTTTGATGCTTTACAACAAGTTCCGCCGCAAACCATCGCTACCTTTGCCTCTGTCATAAAAAGCAGCGTAACCGACTTGGTTTCCGATAGTGACTCCCCGTTTTCAGGTCTTGCCGGTTTGCTGTTGGACGGCTTGCAAGACCTACCCAAGTTACAAGAATCACTCAGCGAAGAGGAATATAAAAAGGAATTGCAACTGGTTTCCACTCTGGTAACAGCTGCACAAAACCCCAAATCAATCAAAACAAAGGAATTGCTGAAAACTGCCGTATCATCAAAAATTGTACAAAACATTATTGTAACAAACAGTGACGCTGTTGCCGCCGAGATTTCCGCGTTAGCATCCACCATGAGCGCCAAGGAAAAGAAAGAAGTCAAGCAGGAAATCCAAGAGTATTTTGAGCAAAACAAGGTGTCCGACGATGTGGCAAACGCCGTCTACCGGGCCTTAGGCTTACAATAAGGAATCCCATTAAAACCGTATGAATCTGCCATCGTTCACATTTGGTGATTGACGGCAGATTTTTTTATTGGTATACTAATCCTAATTGAGTTAGAGAGGATGTTTT
>JAFSIB010000093.1 GCA_017440005.1 Clostridia bacterium | reverse complement strand
CGTGAGAGGCCGGAGTCTTAGGCCACTTGACCAACGGGCCGAATGGTACACCATCAGGGACTCGAACCCTGGACACCCTGATTAAGAGTCAGGTGCTCTACCAACTGAGCTAATGGTGCGCATCAAACTGCTTGACTATAATACACTATCATTCGACCGTTGTCAAGGGAAAATTTTTAAAAATTTGAAAAATTTATGCGAGGGTCTTTCGCAGTTCCGAAAGACGCAGACAACCAAGCAGAAATAACAGCGAAACATAGAGCCCGCACATACACAGAATACCCGAAATTGTGCTGACTATACTGCTTACATTCAAAAAAATCGGTAGGCGTAATAAAAGCGTGGTGACGGTTACGGCTGTTGCGGCACTCAAAACGGGGAACACGACAAATTGCCCCCAACGCCACGTAACGGTTGTGACCTTGAGCAGACGGCGCATATTCAAAAACGAGGTCAACAGATTGCTCAGTACCATAATGAGCAAAAATCCGTTCATACCCATGCGAGGTACCAAGAAAAGAATCAACACGATACGCAGCGCAGAATCCAGTACACTGTATTTCAGTGAACTGACTTGTTGTCCCAAGCCTTTTAAAATACCGTCCACAATACTTTCAGCATACATGATGGGTGTCAGCGGTGCCAAAACCGCCAGATACAACCCCACGTCTTCACTGTTATACAACAGTAACCCGATCTCTTGCGAAAAGGCGAAAAATACCGCACCGATCAACATGGAACTCAGGCACGTCAGTTGCAGCGTTCGTTCGATTGCCCGATTGATCTTACCGTGTTGATGCAAGGCGTTTGCAGAAGAGATTTCGGGAATCAACAACGTGGACAATGCCGACAAAAAGGAAGCGGGAAAGAAGACAAGCGGTAACGCCATGCCCTTGAGCGCACCAAACTGGGCGAGCCCACGCTCGGCAGAACCTGTAAAACGGGCGATGCTGTTTGGCACCAACAAGTTTTCCACGGTACGCAGTGCCGTGTTGAGATACCGCCCGGCGGTGATCGGCGCAGCAATGGATAACAACCGCCGCACGACGGGTGTGGCACGTATACTGTGATCGGTCGATGTGGTGATAACGTGTCGTCGGTCTAACCGACAACGCAGTGCCAAAAAGGCGCAGGACGTCCATTCGGCAACGGTGTCACCGATCATCACCGCCAGGCAGGCGCTGGCAAGACCTGCCGAAGAAAAGCGGTCGATGAGCAGGACAATCACACCGATACGAACCACCTGCTCCAACAACTGGGCATACGACGTGTCGGAGGCTTTGCGCCGTGCGATCAAGTAGCCGCGCAGGCAGGAAGAAACGCCCATGGACGGCAAACTGAACGCCAGCATGCGCAACGCCGGCGCGGCGCGTACGTCGCGGATCCAGTACGTGCTGATGAGATCGGCGCCAAAAAAGATGATTGCCGTGGACAATAAACCGATCAAAAGACTTAACGCGATGGCGCGGTACAGAATACGCCGCACCGTACGGGCCGTACCGCACACCATTTCATCCGCGATCAGGCGGGTCACGGCGGTGGAGATGCCGGACGTGGCAAAGGTGGATCCCAACACGTAAATGGAAACGATGAGTTGATAGAGCCCCATACCTTCGGCACCAATCTTGCCCGACAAAAAAATGCGGAAAAAGATGCCGATCGTGCGTAAGATCAGCGAGGTGACCGTCAATACGGCGGCATTCTTAAAAAAGACGGCGTGCTTCACGGATCAATCGTTGTACAGTGCCGCCAGATAATCCCACGTGATACGGTCGATCTCACCCGTTGCGGGAAGATCCGCCGCCAGTTGGAGCGTACGCACGCGCTCGGCGGTGGCGGCATCGTAAATACCGGTGACGGGAAGCGACAAAGCGGGACCGATGGCACCCAACATTACCTGCACAATGTATACAAGCGGTTCCTCGGCACCCTGCCGTAACACATAGAGCGGTGAGGGGAACGCGGCGATGGGGGTGGGCGGTGCCAGTACGGTCAGCAGGGCTTTGTATTCCCGTACGATTCGTTCCCAGTCTGCCCGTTGCACCGTACCGGTGACGGGTGAATCGGTTTGTGCTTGAAATATTTTCACAGCTTCGGTGGTTTGCGGTCCGAAAAAACCGTCCACCCCAAGCAGGGGATACCGTTCATCGGTCATGGAAAGCAATCGCAGGTATTCTTGCAGTTCGCGAACGTGATCGTTTAACTGTTCCGGACCATACATCACAAGACCTCCTCTTGCATTTCGTAGCCGCCGAACTGACCATCTTGTTTTTCGGCACCGACTGCGAGATCTTCATACAAACTGCCGATCCGATCCCAAGTGATCGGGCCGACTACACCGTTTGGTGACAGACCGAACGTGTTTTGAAAAGCAAGCACTGCCTGCTCGGTTGCGTTGCCGAAAATGCCGTCCACCGTCACTGTGGGGATGGCGGTGTATACTTGTGCAATGCGGTTCAAATACGTTTGCAGGATCATCACAAATTCACCCGAAGAACCGTTTGTAAGCGGTGTGCCGGGATACGGCGCAATGCGGTTTTCGGGCACTGTGATGGTATCGATGATTCCGCGATACGCGGCATACAGCGCATCCCATGTTCTTTCGCCTACGATACCGTCCGGGGTAAGGCCTGCGTATTGTTGGAAAGCGGTGACAGCGTTTACGGTAGCAGCATCAAACACGCCGTTGATGACAAGTGACGGCACGGCATCGTTAAACGTGCCGACTACGGCTAAGAAATATTGAATCACCCGCACATCGTCACCGGTATCGCCCGCACGCAGGATCTCGGCAAACTGTTTGCGGATATCTTCCAGCGAAATGCCTTCCGAATCCAGTTCCGCCAACCGCTTGACACCGCTGTACAAAAAGGCGATGCGATACCAGGTTTCCTTGCCGATGATGCCGTCTGGCGTTAATCCGAAGATTTCCTGAAATGCCACCACGGCATCCTCGGTGGACGTGCCGAACACACCGTCCACGGGGGTGATCTTGGGGATCGCCGGATAGTTGCGCGAAATGCGGTTGAGTTGGATCTGCTTGGTCAGTACGTCGTTGCCGTTGTCGCCAAGCGATAGCGGTGTGCCGGGATAAGACGGCTGATTGTTGCGCACCGGTGCGTTGGTCACGATCTCAATATCATCGCCGTAAAACGAACGCAGAATTTCCACCGAATTGAGTCCCTGCTCGGCAAGGGGGACGGTGCCCCATTGCGATAAGCCGTTGCAGGTGGAGGTGGTACCGTTGCAGTATTGCGTGAAATACGGTTCAATGGATCCTTGCCGCCGTACGTAATCGTTGAACAGTTCATCCACCAAAAGGCTGATGTTATCAAAAATATCCCGTCCCTGCACAAACGACTGATCGAAGGCGGTGGAATTTGTGATGTCAAAATCGTATCCTCGACTGGGATACCATTCCGTATAAATGCGGTTTAGTGCAAACGAGATCTGTGCCAGAATGTTGGCGCGCAAAGCGCTTTCGGGCCAGGTGGGGAAAATTTCGCTGGAAGCAACGTTTTTGATATAATCGGGAAACGAAACGGTCACGTTCGGCGCGTCCGACGTGGGCGGGCCGAGATGTACCACAATGGTTTCCGGGATAAACGGCAGATCGGCCATGACAGCATCTCCTTTACAAATTGATGGGCGGTGTGTCAAATTGCAGTTCGTCACCGTCGGAAAACTCCGGCAACGGAATGAGCGCTACCGGCAATTCGGTGGGGATGCCGCCGTACAACGGGATATCACTGATACGCATACGGTAATACTGCGGTGCGGAAACCGTGACCTCGTGAACGATCGGCGGAATGACCGTCCCCGGTTGTAACGTGAGCGACGGATCCACGGCAGATAGAATGATAGGTTCGGTGAGCCCGCTTTGGTTGGTAAGCCGCGTGGCTTCCGTGACGGTTTCACCGTTTTCCTGCCGTGTGACAGTGACCAGAGCATCCGCCACGGGAATGGCTTCGTTGGCGGCGGTTACACGCACCGTCAGCGGTGCTGTGAAATTTTGCGGTTCCGATGCAGGCGGTTCACTCGGTATTGAAACAGCCGGTGTTGCCGAGGAACGCTGCTGCAGATCACGCAGTTCCTGTCCGTACTTTTCCATTAACTTCCGAAAATCGCTGGTTAACGATTCCATGCCGTATCACACCTTTCTGCATCATCCTATGCGTGAAAAGAGAGAAACATACGCAAAAAAGCACCCGAATGTCACAGACATTCGGGTGCTGATCAACGGTTTTATTTTGTTAATTCGCGTAAGCAGTTCGGGCAGATGTTCCGCCCTTTGAATGAGATCACATCTTTGGCGTCACCGCAGAACAGGCAAGACGGCTGATATTTTTTTAAGATAATCATATCGTCTTCCACAAAGATCTCAACCGGATCTTTCTCCTCAATTTGCAATGTGCGGCGCAATTCAACAGGGAGAACGATGCGCCCCAGATCGTCCAGTTTACGCACAATACCGGTGGATTTCATACCAGTCACCTCACTTGTAATCGATATCCATAATATACCACAACTGCAAAAAAATGTCAACTAATGTAAAAATTTGAAAAAATGCGGCGATTTCCGTCGCGAATTGGAAAGAAAATATTGAATCGGACGCCAAGAAATGATAATATAAATATGTATATGCTTTGAAATGTAGGAAGGATCTCCGTATGAGTTACAAACGCTGGACTTTTTTACAGGTGAATAAAGATGTTGCTGTCGAATTGTCGGAAGCGTGCGGGTTGGATCCGATGTTGTGCCTGCTGATGACGGGACGCGGAATTACGGATCCCGACGAGGCAATGGACTTCCTTGTCGGCAACGATTTACAGAGTGATCCGTTTGAGTTTGCGGATATGGATCTGGCGGTGGACCGTATTCAACGCGCGATTGATGAAGGCGAGAGCATCATGGTATACGGTGACTATGATGCCGACGGCGTGACGGCACCCGTTTTGCTGTATTCCTATCTGCGTGACAAAGGCGCGCGGGTGGCGTATCGGTTGCCGCGCCGTGACGGGGAAGGGTACGGACTGCACCGCGAAAGCATTGAAGAGATGGCGGAGCAAGGTGTTCAACTGATCGTGACGGTGGATAACGGGATTTCCGCCGTGGACGAGATCGATTTTGCCAACGAGTGCGGCATTGACGTGGTCGTGACCGATCACCACCAGCCGCAGGAACAATTGCCGAATGCCGTGGCGGTGGTGGATCCGCATCGGCGCGACTGTCCGTCTGTGTTTAAAGAGTTTGCCGGCGTCGGTGTGGCGTTTCAGTTGGTGTGTGCTCTGGAGGGAGATCCCGACTGGGCAATACAGGAATACGGTGATTTGGTGGCACTCGGTACGTTAGCCGACGTAATGCCGCTTCGTCACGATAACCGTGTGCTGGTGCGCCGCGGTTTGCAACGCATCAATACTGAAACGCGTCTGGGATTTTGCAAACTGCGCGAACAAGCCGTTGTTTCGGGGACGGCGCAAACCGCCACTTCGGTTGCGTTTACGTTGGCACCGCGCATTAATGCGGCGGGCCGTATGGGGGATCCCACGTTGGCATCGGCATTGCTGCTCAGTACCGATGCCGAAGAAGCCACTTGCCTGGCGCAGGAGATCGGTAACCTAAACCGTGAACGGCAGGAAACCGAAACGACAATTCTGACGCCGCTCATTGAAAAACTGAGCCACGATCCCGAACGCCTTGCCGACCGTGTATTGGTTGTGTGGGGCGAAGGTTGGCACCACGGCGTGCTGGGTATTCTGGCGGCACGGTTGCAGGAACGTTACGGGAAACCGTGCGTGGTTTTGTCGGCGGAAGACGGCATTGCACACGGTTCCGGCAGAAGTTTACAAGGGTTTTCGTTGTTTGAAGCCTTGAAGGCGTGTGAAGACTGCTTGCTTGGCTTTGGTGGCCATGAACTGGCGGCAGGTGTGACCTTGGAAGCGGCACGTTTAGAAGAGTTCCGCAAACAGATCAACGCTTATGCCGCACAAGCGGCGCCGACCATGCCGGTGCCGGAAGTACGCATGGATTGCCGCTTGCGTCCGGAACAGATCAAACCGGCATTTTTGGATTGCTTATCGGCATTGGAACCGTTCGGCGCGGGAAACCCGTCGCCGGTTTTCGGCTTGTATCGCATGACCGTTGAACGGATCGAAGCGGTTGGCGGCGGCAAGCATTTGCGTTTAACTTTAACGCGTGACGGCGTTCGCCTGACCGCGATGAAATTCGGCACTACGTTGGAACAATTCCCGTTTACGGTGGGAGATACCGTCAATGCGTCGGTTACTCTCGACCGCAACGAATATCGCGGTACGGTCAATGTATCGATATTTGTACGTGATCTGCGCCATGCCGATGCCGATCAGGAAGCGGTTATCACCGCGTTGCAACAACACGATGCGGTATTGCGCCGTGATCTGGCAAGTACCGTGATGCCGAACCGCGACTGCGCCGTATCGGTGTACCGCTATCTGAAACGCGGTACGTATTGCGGAAGTGTGGATGCGTTGCTCCGTGTCACCGCATCCGATGCGTATACCGATACCGATGTATTGGTTTCGCTGACGTTATTGCGTGAAGCGGGATTGATCGAATGGCGTAACAACGGGGATACCGTGTGTGCGGCGGTAACGCCCGTGGAAGGAAAACACGATTTAATGCTGACCGCGACAGCGCAGTATTTGCAAAGTAAGGAGGGGTGATCGTGGAGTGCGATAAAGTGATGTATAAGGATGAAGCGATTGCCGCTTTGCACAATGCAATCGCAAACAGCGAAAAGAAATATGACACGCAAACCATAGACCGCGCCATTCAGTTGGCGTGTGAAGCCCACGAGGGACAGCAGCGGTATGCAGGCGGCGATTACGTTTGTCACCCGTTGCAGGTTGCCTGTATCTTGTTGGAACTCGGTATGGATAACGAAACCATCATCGCCGCCATTCTGCACGACGTGGTGGAGGATACCGCAATTGAACTGGACGATATCAAGCGGGATTTCGGCGAAAACGTGGCGTTGCTTGTGGACGGCGTGACCAAGATCACACAGATGCCGTTTTCCACCCGGGAAGAAGAGCAGGCGGAAAATGTCCGCAAGATGCTCATGGCGATGTCCAAGGATATCCGCGTGATCATCATCAAACTGGCAGACCGCCTTCATAATATGCGCACCAACTCCGGTTGGAATCCGCAGAAACGGCGTGATAAGGCCAAAGAAACAATGGATATTTATGCGCCGATCGCGCACCGCCTCGGTATTCGTGCCATCAAGGAAGAACTGGAAGATATTTCGTTGCATCTGTTGGACCCGATGGCGTGTGAGGAGATCGAAGAAAACCTCAGTATGCGCAGCGATCAGCGTGCGGAATTTTTGGAAATGATCCAGGATCAATTGCGTGAACGGTTGGGTGAATACGGCATGAAACCGTACGTGTGCGGCCGTATCAAGAGCATTGCGGGTATTTACCGTAAAATGTATATCCAAGGCCGTGCATTTGATGAGATCTACGACGTGTTTGCGGTGCGTATCATTGTGGACACCGTGAACGACTGCTACAACGTGCTCGGTATTGTTCACGATCAGTTCCATCCGATTCCCAGCCGATTTAAGGATTATATTTCAACGCCGAAAGCCAACATGTATCAGTCGCTGCACACTACCGTGATCAGTCACGAAAAGATTGCCTTTGAAGTGCAGATCCGCACCTGGGAAATGCACCATACGGCAGAATACGGTATCGCGGCGCATTGGAAATACAAACTCGGTATCCAGAAAAAAGATCGTCTGGAAGACAAAGTCGCATGGGTGCGGCAGTTTATTGAAAGTCAAAAAGACGTGGACGATGCGGAAGATATCGTGCGTTCTATCCGAACCGATCTGTCGTCGGATGACGTTTTTGTCTTCTCGCCGCGCGGTCGTGTGGTGACGTTACCGCGCGGTTCTACCGTGATCGACTTTGCGTATGCTATTCACTCAGAAGTCGGCAACCGTATGGTGGGCGCTAAGGTGGACGGGCGTATCGTATCCATTGATTACGAGGTCAAAACCGGTGAGGTCGTTGAGATCTTAACAACCTCTTCCGCCAATCACGGTCCCAGCCGTGACTGGTTGCAGCTCGTAAAGACCAGTGAAGCGCGCAACAAGATCCGTTCGTGGTATAAGCGCGAACGCCGTGAAGAAAATATTGAAAAAGGCAGAGAAGAACTGGAACGCGAAATGGCGCGCAACTTCATCCGTTTGTCGGATGAAGATCTGCAGGAATTCCTGATGGCACAGGCAAAACGCCAACACTGTTCCAGCATTGATGACTTTTATGCGGCGATCGGTTACGGCGGTATTTTACTGTCGCGCCTGATCCCGCGCATGAAAGAAGAAGCGGCGAAATATGCCCGCAGCGAACCGGTCACACCCGAAAGCATTGCCGCAGCGGCAAAACCGCACCGTCATCACAACGGCGGCGTGGTGATCGAGAATATGGACAACTGTCTGGTCAAATTTGCCCGTTGCTGCAATCCGGTCCCGGGAGATGAGATCATCGGGTTTATTACCCGCGGTTACGGTGTATCGATCCACAAACGCGATTGCACCAACGTGCCTGCCGACCCGTCGCACAGCAACGAACCGGAACGTTGGGTAAACGTGTCGTGGGAGGACAGCGTTCGCGAGGAATTCAAAGCGGAACTGCGCGTCTTTGTGCGTGACCGCATTGAACTGTTGGCGGATATTACCGCGCAACTGGCATCCATGCACGTGATGATCTACAGCATGCAGGCGCGGCAGATCCAGGGCGGTCACGGTGAGATGACCGTGACGGTCGGTGTTAACAGCCTGCAACATTTGCAGGAAGTCATGACGCGGTTGCGCCGTGTCAACGGTGTGGAAGAAGTAGAACGCGGAGGAGCGTAAAGAGTATGAAAGCAATTTTTCAGCGCGTATATGATGCGTCTGTAGAGGTAGAGGGCAAAACTATCGGTGCGATCGGTAAAGGTGCACTGGTCCTGCTTGGCGTAGAGCAGGGGGATACCCCCGAGCACGCCAAGATCATGGCACAAAAAGTGGCAAACTTGCGCGTATTTACCGATGAAAACGACAAAATGAATTTATCCCTGCTGACCATTGACGGTGAAGTGCTGGCGATTTCCAACTTCACCTTGGCGGCGAATTGTTCACTCGGACGCCGTCCCGATTTCTTTGCGGCGGCACGTCCGGAACAGGCACTGCCGCTTTATGAGTTGTTCATGGACGAACTGCGTGCTTGCGGTATTCGCAAGGTGGAATCCGGTGAATTCGGCGCGGATATGACGGTGAATATGCGCGGTAACGGTCCCGTTACCATTCCGTTGGATACACGGGATTGGATGTGATTGCGTGATATATCGGTATTTCCCCGTTGGCGCTTACGGCGCCAACTGTTGCTTGGTGTCTGATGCAGACGGCAACACGGTTGTGATGGATCCCGGCGATGAAGCCGAGCGGATTCTTGCGCATATTCGCGATTTTTCGTTAACGGTTTGTGCCGTTTTGCTTACGCACGCACACTTTGATCACATGGGCGCCGCCGCTCGCTTACAACGGGAGTTCGGTGCACCGCTTTACGTACACGCAGACGATGTGCGTGGATTGACGGATTCGCGGTACAGTGTGATGCCGTTGTCGGATGCTCCCACAGCGGATCGTTTGCTCAAAGACGGCGATACCGTCACGGTCGGTTCACTGACATTTACGGTGCTGCACACACCGGGACACACGCCGGGCAGTGTCTGCTATCGCTGTGAAAACGTTCTCTTTGCGGGCGATACGCTGTTTGCAGGGAGTATCGGCAGAACCGATTTCCCCGGCGGCGATATGACGGCGATGCGGCAAAGTTTGCGCCGATTGAGTGCCTTGCCGGATGAGTTGAGTGTGGTGCCGGGCCACGGCGAAGAAACCACTATTGGTTACGAAAAACAAACAAACCCCTTTATGATAGGACTGTAAATCATGGTATTATATCTGCACGGACACGATTATCATTTTGAATTGCAAAACGTCTGTCGGCTGTTTTTACCGCAAGAACGGCTCACGGTGGCGCAGTCTGCCGATCAACCGACCGACGGCGCGGCGCTGTATGCCCGTTTGTCCCGTGATGATACCCATACCGTGCTTTCCTGCCGTTTGCAATTGTCGGATTACGATGAGAGCCGCGAGGCAACCGTGCCGAACACGCATGCCGATTATCATAACGAGTGTGAACTGGTTTTGTGTGAGCTGTTGTATGCGTTGTTGTCCGATGCGTTTTCCACCGAGCAAGAGTGGGGAATCGTCACGGGGGTGCGGCCGGTCAAACTGTTGCGGCGCTTGATTGCCGAGGATGGGGAAGAGGCGGCGCTCAGCCGTTTCCGTGAGCGGTTGCACATCAGCGAACGGAAACTGTCGCTTTGCCGCACAACGTTGCAGGCAGAAAATCAAATTCTTGCTTTGTCACGTCCCGAGTCGTTCAGTTTATACGTATCGGTTCCGTTTTGTCCGTCGCGTTGCGATTACTGTTCGTTTGTATCACAAACGGTCACGCGCGCTGTCAAACTGATCCCGACCTACGTGGACCGCTTATGCGAGGAGATCGCGTATACAGGCAAGTTGGCACATGAACTTGGCTTGCGGTTGGAAACGGTGTATTTCGGCGGGGGTACCCCCACCACGTTAACCACGGAACAATTATGGCAGTTAACGGCGGCGGTGGAAAGTGCGTTTGATCTGTCTCGTGTGCGTGAATATACGGTAGAAGCGGGACGCCCCGATACGGTCACCAAAGAAAAACTGGATGTGCTCAAGAAAGCGGGCGTTTCGCGTATCAGCATCAACCCGCAAACGTTGTCCGATGATGTGCTGGCGGCAATCGGTCGCCATCACACCGTGGAACAGTTTTACACGGCGTTTGATTTGGCGCGGCAGTGCGGGCACACCAATATCAATACCGATCTGATCGCAGGTTTGCCAAGTGACACGTATGAAAGTTTTTGTCGCACGATCGACGGGATTCTCGAACTGTCACCCGAAAGCGTCACCGTGCATACGCTGTCCATGAAACGTGCTGCGAATCTGACGCTGCAAAAACGTGCGGATTATCGCTTCGGTGATGAAGCGGTACGCATGGTGCGGTACACGGCTGAACGGTTACCGTCGGCTGCCTATCAGCCGTATTATCTGTATCGCCAAAGCCGCACGGTAGGCAATCAGGAAAATGTCGGGTGGGCGAAACCCGGGTATGAAGGTCTTTATAATGTGTATATTATGGATGAGACGCATACCATTCTCGGTTGCGGTGCAGGGGCGGTGTCCAAACTTAAACGCGCCGGTACCGAATATCTGGAACGCATCTTCAATTATAAATTCCCGTATGAATACAATGACGGCTTAGCGGAAATGCTTGCCCGCAAACGTGCCGTCCGAGACTTTTACGAGAGGTTTCCGATATGAATTATTTTTATGATAAACGGGTATTGCACGTGGACGACGTGAACACGGCTGTGAAAACACGTTCTCACGCCTTTATAGAAGAAGAGGAACGGCGTTACCGTGAAAACGTGGAGCGCGTGGCGGAGCATCTGAACGCTACCATGCCGGGGCGGTGCTTGGTCATGTTGGCAGGCCCGTCGTCAGCCGGTAAAACCACCACCGCCAACAACTTGAGTCGTGCATTGGAAGCAAAAGGACGGCAGGCAAGTATTGTGTCGTTGGATGATTTTTATCGCGGACACGGGTTGGCGCCACGTTTGCCGGACGGCAGTTATGACTATGAATCCATTGAAGCATTGGATCTGCCGCTCTTAAAACAGTGCATGGCAGAATTGCTGCGTGACGGTGTCACCATGTTACCGCGCTTTGATTTCCAAACACGCGCGCCCCTTGAAGAACGGTTTGAACTGCGTATTGAGGAACATTCCGTGGTGATCTTTGAGGGCATCCACGCATTGAATCCCGTGCTGGAAGAGCATCTTCCGCTGGATAACGTGTATAAAATCTTTATCAACGTTATGTCCCGTATTTACGACGATGATGATGCCAAGTTACTTGCGCGCCGCGATCTGCGCCTGTGTCGGCGGATGCTGCGCGACTATCAATTCCGTAACAGTTCCATTCTGAACACGTTGGATATGTGGCGGCAGGTGGTGCGCGGTGAGGAACTGTACATGTTCCCGTACGTGGACACGGCAAATGCGACGTTCGACACTATGCACGCGTATGAACCTGCTATGATCGGACCGCGTCTGTTGCCGCTTTTGCGTGCGATACCCACAGATAATCCGTACGCGGATACGATTGCCCATCTGATCGATGCGCTGTCCCGCTTTGAACCGTTGGCGGTTGCCGACCTGCCCGCACAGTCGTTGTTACGGGAGTTTGTGGGTTCCTAAACTCTGTCTTGTAATTTCGGATGAAATTTTTTATAATGAAAGAAAAAACACATAGTAAAGGAGAATGAAGCATGGCTATTTTTGATGAAGTGGTATCCCGTGTCAAAGATGTGGCGGAAACCGCCGGTAAAAAAACCGGAGAATTGGTTGAGATCGGTAAAGTGAGAATCCGCATCGCGGAATTGCGCCGCGAGATCGCAGGTGCACATGAGGGCTTGGGCCGTTTACTTTATGACAGCCGTAAATCCGGTGAAGACGTTACCGATATGATCGATGCCTGTGTGGAGCATATTGCGGCTCTGTATGAGGATCTGGAAGAACTGGAAATGCGCGTGATGGAGAGCAAAAATGCGGTCCGTTGCAACGGTTGTGGTGCGCTCAATGAAAACACGGCGCAATTCTGCAATCAGTGCGGCACCAAATTGGATTGATATGAACGAACGTATTGCGTGCCTGGAAAAAGCAACCGCCTATGTACGTGAGCGGTTGCAACAAGCCGGTAAAACCGTTCCGAACGTTGCGTTGGTGCTGGGTTCGGGATTGGGGTATCTGGCGGATGAACTGACCGATGCCGTGCGCATCCCCTATGAGGAGATCCCGCATTTCCCGCACTCCACCGTTGCATCCCACGCAGGCTTTTTGGCGGTGGGGAATTTAAACCGTGTACCGGTTCTGCTGTGTTCCGGTCGCACCCATTACTATGAAGGGTATACCTTTGAAACGGTTACCTTTTATGTGCGTGTGCTCAAGGCGTTGGGCGTGGATACGCTGGTGCTGACCAATGCGGCAGGCGGTGTGAATACATCCTTCTCGGTGGGGGATCTGATGCTCATTACCGATCATATCAAACTGTGTGCAGACAGTCCGGTGCGCGGTCCGTCTGATGAACGGTTAGGCGCGCGTTTTTTTGATATGACACACACTTACACCCCGCGTCTGCAGGCGATCGCCCGCGAGGCGGCACAGACTTTATCCGTCCCGTTGAAAGAAGGCGTATACTTCTTTATGGGTGGGCCTCAGTTTGAAACACCTGCGGAGATCCGCATGATCCGTTTACTCGGCGGTGATGCCGTGGGTATGTCCACCGTGCCGGAAGCGATCGTTGCCGCGCAATGCGGGTTGCAACTGCTCGGCATTTCCTGTATCACCAACATGGCGGCAGGAATGGTTGCCGGTACTGAGGTCAGCGATGACGAAGTGGTGGTCGCGGCGGGTGCGGCATCGCACACGTTTGGTGAATTGATGAAATTGATCGTAGCAAAGGCGGCGACGGCATGATTTTTGAAAACATTGCGGTTTTACAAGCCAATGGCACGTATTTGCCGTCGTGTTATGTCGGCGTGCGCGGTGACCGTATCGCGTATATCGGCGAGAACCCGCCTGCGGAGGATTACGGCGAGCGGATAAACGGCAAAGACCGTTTACTTATGCCGGGCATGGTCAATGCACACACACACGTGGCGATGACGTTGCTGCGTGGGTACGGAGAGGATCTTCCGTTGCAGTCCTGGCTGTTTGACCGCATTTTCCCGTTTGAGGACAAGTTGTTCAGCGAAGCCGTGTACTGGGGGAGTTTGCTCGGCATTGCCGAAATGCTTAAGACCGGTACAACTTCGTTCACGGATATGTATTATTTCTGTGACGACACGGTACGTGCCGTTTTGGAAAGCGGCATCAAAGCCAACATCGGGCGCGGCATTTCCTGCTTTGATCCGACCAAACGGTTGGCAGATCTGCCCGCGTATGCAGAGACCAGGGAATTGATCACGCAATATCACGGAGCTGAAAACGGCAGGGTGCTCGTTGACGTTGCCCCGCATGCTGAGTACACAACGCGTCCCGATTTGTTGCAGGATGCGGCATCTCTTGCGGCGGAACACGGCTTGCGGATGCACATTCACGTATCGGAAACCGCATCGGAACATAAAGAATGTGTCGGTCGGCACGGTAAAACGCCCACCCGCCTGTTGGAACAAGTCGGCATGCTGCGGCAACCGCTGACGATTGCCCACGGTGTGTGGCTGACAGATGACGATGTGCACTGCCTTACTGCCCACGACGTCACGTTGGCACATTGTGCCAAGAGCAATCTGAAACTGGGCAGCGGTATTGCCCCCGTCGTAAAATTCCGTGAAATGGGATTGCCGGTCGCCATCGGCACTGATTCGGCGGCGAGTAACAATGCCCTTGATATGGTGGATGAGATGCGCATGGCGGCGTTGCTCGCCAAAGGCAGTACCCGCGATGCGGGTGCCTTGCCGGCGGGTGAGATGCTCTTTATGGGTACCCGAGCGGGTGCTTTGTCGCAAGGGCGAACCGACTGCGGTGATATTCAAATAGGATACCGTGCAGATCTGGTGATGCTGGACTTGACCGACCTTGGTTTATGTCCGTCACACGCCCCGCTTTCCAATCTTCTTTACGGTGCCGGTAGCCGTGCGGTGTGCATGACCGTGATCGACGGACGCACGGTGTATAAAAACGGTGAGTTTTTGACGTTGGATATCGAGCGGGTGCGCGCTGAAACGCAACGTGCCGTTGATAAGATTGCCGCAAAATGAGCGGTATATTTTGGCTAAATAGACGAAATATACCAACGATTTTTATCGTTTTTGTTGAATTTTGAAGTTTGGCTTGAAATTTTGGCAAAATCCCTTGCAAAACTTTTGCGAATGGGATAGAATGTAAAAGGTTAAGATGATTCTATGCGGAAGCATCCGTTTGGAATATAAATTTGTTGGAGGTTATTTATCATGAACAAGGTTGAGTTAGTCGCTGCTGTTGCAGAAAAAGCCAATTTGTCCAAGAAAGATGCCGATAAGGCTGTTGCCGCTGTTCTGGATGCGGTGAAAGAAGCTGTCGCGAAAGGTGACAAAGTTTCGCTGATCGGTTTCGGTACGTTTGAGGTTCGCGCTCGTGCTGCTCGCACCGGCCGCAATCCGCAGACCAAACAGACCATCACCATCCCGGCTTCCAAGGCTCCTGTCTTCAAGGCCGGCAAGGCGTTCAAAGACGCTGTTGCGAAATAATCGAGTTTCGGTTATGACCAAGCCGCCCGTTGTTCGGGCGGCTTTTTGTTTTCTATGCGGAGGATACTATGCGTTTGGATAAATATTTAAAAGTGTCGCGCCTGATTAAACGGCGCACCGTTGCCAATGAGGCGTGCGATGCAGGTCGCGTATCGGTGAACGGGAAACCGGCACGCGCTTCATACGACGTCAAGGTAGGGGACACCATCACCATCGCGCTCGGCGCACGGGACGTGACAGTGCAGGTCGTTGACGTGCAGGAAACGGTTGCCAAAAACGATGCGGCGCTTCTGTATAAGCTTCTGTAATATTGCGCGGGATCTCCCCATACACATGGATAGTGTAAGGGGAGATCATTTTTATGAAAGAAACCGTAACCGAAGTTGCGATGCCGCACGTTCTCACACTCAGTGACCGCCGATCACTCACCGTTTCCGGCGTGACCGACGTGGACAGTTTTGATGAAATGACGGTGGTGATTTATACCGTGCAAGGAGAACTGACCGTCAAAGGAATGGCGTTGCACATCACACATCTCAACGTGGAAACGGGGGATCTGATGTTGGAGGGGCAGATTGATTCACTGACGTATGCCGATATGAAAGTACACACCGGCGGATTTTTCGGTAAGTTGTTCCGATGACGATGGGGTTTCATAACGCCGAACAAATACGGGAACTGTTTTTGTCGGGCGGCATGGGGTTTTTACTGGGCGCGTATTACGATGTCTTCCGCGTCCTGCGCTGTTTATTAAAACCGGGTGCTCTGCGTGTCTTTTGGCAGGATATCGTGTTTTGTGTGACGTCGGCGGGCTGGGTATTTTTGTTCGCATTGGCAGTAACGGACGGCATACTGCGTGTTTACTTATTCGCGGGATTACTTGCCGGTTTTTTAGCGTACCGCTATACTGTCGGTCAGATTGTGGTGCGTACGGTGACGTCGTTTTGCCAACTTGTGGCAAAAGGGATGGCTCGTATACGGCAAAAGGCATCTGCCGTTGCACAAAAGGTGCAAAAAAAGATGAAAAAATTAAAAAAAGGTATTGCAACGGGAATCGATTGTGGTGTATAATCAATCGTGTATGAGTTTGCGCATACCAAATGAAAGGAGGGCGACTGTATCGTGAAAACCAAACGGGCTGCAAAACGCAAAAGAAGTATCGTTCTGCGCGTGGCGATCGTCGCCTTCTCCGTGTACGTTGTTGTGTCTTTGGTCCAACTGCAACTCCAGTTTAATGCGGCACAGGAAAAACTGGATGCACTGAATGCCAAGACTGCCGCTCAGCAGGAGATCAACGCGGTGCTTGAGGATCAGATCCAAAACAGCGATGAGTACAAAGAACAGGAAGCGCGCAAACAAGGCATGGCAAAACCGGGGGAGACCATCTTGGTTGAGATCCCGAACGATTGACCTGCCACAGATAGTTATTAGGGGGAACTCCGCAAAATGGCGTTGGAAGTAGGAGCTTGTGTTGAAGGTAAAGTAACCGGTATCACCAAATTCGGTGCGTTTGTCGAATTGGAGGGTGGCAAGACCGGTATGGTGCACATTTCAGAAGTGGCACCGACGTATGTTAAGGAGATTCGTGACCATGTCACGGAGAACCAGCAAGTCAAGGTGAAGATCCTCAGCATTGGCGAAGACGGTAAGATCAGCTTATCCATCAAAAAAGCGATGGATCCTCCTCCGCGCACGTCCCGCGCGCCGCAACGCCATGTGTCGCCCGGTCGTCCCGGCGGATTTGAGTGGCAACCCGCGCGTTCGGACAGCAGCAATTTTGAAGAGATGATGTCCCGCTTTAAACAGACCAGTGATGAAAAAATGCTGGATCTGAAACGGTCGTTAGATAGCAAACACGGTGGATTTTCGCGCAGTCGGAAATCGTAAAAACTATACAATCCATATTGCCGTTGCCAGGAGGCAACGGCAATTTTTGTAAAAGCCCTATAGGAGGAAACAACATGCGCGAACTATCCGTTGCGGTCATTGAGCAAACCGTGTGTGAACTTTGCGTGGAAGCAAACCGTTATTTGCCGCCCGATGTTTGCCACGCGGTGGAAGAGGCGCGGCACACGGAACGGACACCGCTTGCCCGTGACGTGCTCGGTGACCTGCGGGAGAATATTACGGTGGCTGAACATTGCGGATTGCCGGTTTGCCAAGATACCGGCATGGCAGTAGTCTTTCTTAAAATCGGGCAGGACGTGCATTTGAAGGACGGTTCTTTACAAGAAGCCGTCAACCGCGGTGTAGCGCGCGGATATACCGAAGGTTTGTTGCGTTGTTCGGTGGTGCGGGATCCTTTGGACCGTGTCAACACGGGGGATAACACACCCGCCGTCCTGCACGTATCGTTAACGGAAGGGGACACGGTGGAAATCACGGTGGCGCCCAAAGGCTTTGGCAGTGAAAATATGAGCCGCTTGTACATGTTGACACCTGCGCAGGCCACACGGGAGACTGTCCGTGAGTATGTGTTAAAGACTGTGCGGGAAGCGGGTTCCAATCCCTGCCCGCCGATCGTACTCGGCGTCGGTATCGGCGGCGATTTTGAACTGTGCCCCTTGCTTGCCAAAAAAGCCTTGTGCCGCCCGTTTGATGAACCGCATCCCGATCCGCAGTATGCGGCGCTGGAACGTGAGTTGTTGGACGCAGTAAATGCGTTGGGCATCGGACCGCAGGGGTTCGGCGGGGATACGACCGCGTTGCACGTGGCGATCGAAACGTATCCCACGCACATTGCCGGATTCCCGCTTGCCATCAACGTTGGGTGCCACGTTACGCGGCATGCGACGAAAGTAATATAAGGTGACGTATGCAGAAGTTACAATTTTGTGCGCCCTGTCTGTTCGGTATCGAAGGCATTTTGGGCGATGAACTGCGCCGCATGGGCGCGTTGGACGTAATGCCGCAAAACGGCAGAGTGTTGTTTTGCGGTGGTGAGGATATGTTGGCGCGTGCCAATATCGGCAGTCGGTACGCCGAACGGATCCAACTGTTGATCGGCTCATTTACCGCTCACACGTTTGAGGAACTGTTTCAAGGTGTGAAAGCGTTGCCGTGGGAACGGTTTATCAGCCGCAAGGATGCGTTTCCGGTCAAAGGCTGGTCGCTCAATTCCGTATTGCACAGTGTGCCCGACTGTCAGTCCATCATCAAAAAAGCAATTGTGGAACGGCTCAAAGGACAATACGGTATTTCCTGGTTTGAGGAAACGGCGGCAACCGTGCAGGTGCAATTCACCATCTTAAAAGATGAGGTGACGTTGCTGATCGATACCAGCGGAGCGGGACTTCACAAACGCGGGTATCGGCAAAATGCAGGCGGTGCGCCGATCAAAGAAACGTTGGCGGCGGCGATCGTGGACGTTACACGCGCTCGCCTTGCCGATCAGGTGATCGATCCGTGTTGCGGTTCGGGCACCATGCTCATTGAAGCAGCGTTGGCGGCACGGCGTATTGCGCCGGGTATCCGACGTCGATTCGCGTTTATGGACTGGGGCTGGATGCCGCAGGAAGTGTGGCGTGCCGAGCGCAAACAGGCGATGGAGCAAGTGCTGTCTGACCGTGCGTTTGCGGCCATCGGCGGTGATATCGATCCGGAAGCAGTGCGCCTGACCGGAGAGAATGCTGCCAAAGCCGGTGTGGCAAGCGAGGTACGTGCGTCTGTGCGGGATCTGCGCCGCTTTGTTCCGGAAGGCGATCGCGGCGTGGTACTGTGTAACCCGCCGTACGGTGAACGGTTGATGGATGTGCAGGCGGCACAGGAACTGTACCGTGTGATGGGTTCGGTTTTTGTCCCCAAAACCGGTTGGAGTTATGCCATTATCAGTCCGGATGAAAAATTCGAGGAATTGTTCGGCAGAAAAGCCGATAAACGCCGTAAGTTGTACAACGGTATGCTCAAGTGTCAGTTGTATTGCTATTATCGGTGAAAGTGAAAGAGGGAGGAACCCCCTATGCGTCATGTGTTTATTTTGAATCCTGCGGCAGGTAAACAACAATCAGCGCTGGCTCTTGAGCCGGCAATCCGTGCCTTTTTTGAAGAGTTTCAGGAAGAGTACCGTATCTGCGTGACTGAACGCCCCGGCCATGCGACCGAGATCGTTCAAGAGGAGATCGGGGCAGGTACTCCCGTTCGCTTTTACGCTTGCGGCGGTGACGGCACGGTGTTGGAGGTCGTCAACGGCATGGCGGGTATTGCGCATGCGGAACTTGCGTGTATACCTTGCGGATCGGGCAACGACTTTTTGCGTATGATGCCCGACCGCGAATTGTTTAACGACCTGAAGGCATTGGTTCTCGGTACTGCCAAATCCGTGGATGCCATGCAATGCAACGGTAAATGGTCTTTGAACATTTGCTCCATGGGGATGGATGCGGATGTGGCGGATCGTATGGTACGGTTTAAACATCTGCCGCTGGTCAGCGGTCCCATGGCGTACAATCTGGCGTTGGTACAAACCTTTTTAAGCCCGCTTGGTCAGGACCTGCGTATTGTGATGGAAACGACCGAGGGTACGGTGGAACGCAGCGGAAAGTATATGTTTGCCTTGGCGGCAAACGGTCAATACTATGGCGGCGGTTATCACGGGTCGCCCTTGTCCGAACCCGATGACGGTTTGCTCGATTTTGTACTTATCAGCAAGATCAGCCATTTCAAGATCCTGTCCGTCCTGAATTTGTACAAAACGGGTCGGCATCTGGACCTGCCGTTCTGTGAACATTTCCGCGGTACCAAGATGCAGATTCAGGCAAAAACACCCGCCTGCGTGACCAACGACGGCGAGTGTTTTACCAGCACGGTCGTAAGTTTTGAGATCGTACCGGATGCAGTGAATTTTGTGTATCCCGCCGTGAATGCAGAGGAATTATTAATAAATTATAAAAATTCCCAGAATTTGCAAAGTTCTACTTGATTTTTGCGCGAAAGTTGATACAATAGGTGTTAGCACTCGAAAGAGAAGAGTGCTAACACTTATTGTATTGTAATATCTCGTAAGGAGGAATTGAATTATGACGATGAAACCTTTGGCAGACAGAGTGGTCATCAAAATGGTTGAAGCGGAGGAGACCACCAAGAGTGGTATCATTCTCGCCGGTTCGGCAAAAGAAAAACCCCAGATTGCAGAAGTCGTGGCCGTTGGCCCCGGCGGCAACGTAGAGGGTAAAGATGTCACAATGTATGTAAAAGTCGGTGACAAAGTGATCACCAGTAAGTATTCCGGCACAGAAGTGAAAATGGACGGCGTGGAATACACCATCGTGCGCCAGAGCGACATTTTGGCGATTGTAGAGTAAGGAGGCTAAAACCATGGCAAAAGAGATTCTGTTTGGTGAAGACGCCCGCAAGGCGTTACAGTCCGGTGTGGACCAGTTGGCGAACACCGTAAAGATCACGCTCGGTCCGCGCGGCCGCAACGTGGTGTTGGATAAGAAATTCGGCGCTCCGCTCATCACGAATGACGGCGTGACCATCGCAAAAGAGATCGAACTGGACAACGCGTTTGAGAACATGGGTGCACAGCTTGTGAAAGAAGTGTCTACCAAGACCAACGACGTTGCCGGTGACGGTACGACCACCGCGACCCTGCTTGCACAGGCACTCATTCGTGAGGGTATGAAGAACGTGGCGGCCGGTGCGAACCCGATGGGTGTCAAACGCGGCATCCAGAAAGCCGTTGACGCAGTGGTTTCGGAAGTGAAAGCCAACTCCAAGAAAGTCAACGGCACGGAAGATATTGCCAGCGCGGCAACCATTTCCGCCGGTGATGCCGTGATCGGTAAACTGATTGCGGAAGCAATGGAAAAAGTATCCGCTGACGGTGTAATCACCGTTGAGGAATCCAAGACTGCCGAAACCTACACCGAAGTGGTGGAAGGCATGCAGTTTGACCGCGGCTACATCACGCCGTACATGGTCACCGATACCGATAAGATGGAAGCGGTGATCGACGATGCTTACCTGCTCATTACCGATAAGAAGATTTCCAGTATTCAGGATATTCTGCCGCTTCTTGAGCAGATCCTGCAAGCCGGTAAGAAACTGGTCATCATTGCGGAAGATATCGAGGGTGAGGCTCTGTCCACGCTCATCGTCAACAAACTGCGCGGCACCT
>JAFSIB010000092.1 GCA_017440005.1 Clostridia bacterium | reverse complement strand
GCTCCTATCCCGACCGCGGTACTTCGGGCAGGAACGGCAGCCTAATTAGGCCGCGAGAGCAACTTTATTGTTGTCGTTTATTTTGAAAAGATTGCAGGGTTTATAGCGGTCCTGCACCGCTACTCGCTTACCAGGGCTCACAATCCCCGTCGAAACCTTTGCGCCCCCATGTGACCGCCGTACGGTGCTCTCAAGCCGCGCGGCGGAGTATTAGTATAGGCAATTTCACACCGTTTGTCAACGGGAAAATTAGCCGAAATTGCGCAGAAGCGATACCACTTTACCGAGCACGACCGCTTCCTTGACAATGATCGGTTCAAACGCATCGTTTTCGGGTTGCAGACGGATGTGGTCTTTTTCAAAATAAATGCGTTTGACGGTGGCTTCATCGCCTACCAGCGCCACCACGATCTCACCGTTTTCCGCGGCAGGGGTCTTGTGCACGATGACAATATCGCGGTCCAGAATACCGGCGTTCAGCATACTGGTACCCGACACGCGCAATGCAAATAATTCCTCCACCGGATACGCGCCGCCGGAATAGGGAACGTAATCTTCCACTTGTTCTACCGCTAAGATCGGCATACCGGCGGTGACTTTACCCACCAGCGGCACGCGGGACATAGATTCGCCCGGCAGACGGATGGAACGGGTGAGTCCGCTGTCGCGGTCAATATATCCCGCTTCCTGCAATTTCTGCAGATACGCATGCGCCGTGGACGTGGACTTGATACCCGCCGCCTGGCAGATCTCACGGATCGTGGGCGGCACACCGCTGTGCACCCGCTGGCGCAAAAATTCTAACATTTTTTGTTGTTTTTCATTCAAAGGCTTCATTCTTTTATCACCCTTTCACCGACAGTATATCACATCATTTTGAAAAAAGCAAACATTTGTTCACTTTTTTGCGCAGAAAATTTCTTACACTTTATTCATAGTCAATTCACAAACCTTGGGACAAGCTTTGTTACACTGTAACTGTACTCAGAAAGCAGCGATGGAGCCGCACCGGACCTGCTTTGTGCGATGAGTACATTACCCCTCCTCAAAACACCCCTCTAACTAAAGCAAAAAGCTCACCGAAAGGTGAGCTTTTTGCTTTTTTGTTACCACCGACGGCGGTACTCGCCGGGCGAACACCCCTCAACTTTTTTGAAAATACGGGCAAAATAATTGGGATCGGGGATGCCGCATTGGGCGCAGATCTGTTCCACACTGAGATCCGAAAATCGCAATAAGATCTTGGCTTGTGTGATCCGCACGTGCAGCACGTAATCGATGGGCGAACTGCCGAATTGCTGTTTGAACACGCGGGATAAATAATATTTATTGATAAAAAACGTTTCGGCCAACCGATCCAACGTAATGGGTTCTGCGTAATGTCGATCCAAAAACTCCTTCACGCGTTGCAGATCCAAGTTGATACTGTTTTTGCGCAGAATACGCTCACGGCGATAGTTTTCACCCATTAATACGGTAAGCAGGGCGGTGAGTTTTTCAAAGATCTGCATATCGCGGATATAACTGTCGGACGAGGCGATGGCGAATATATCATCCAGTAACGTGCGGTACTGTTCAGCAGATCGGGCAGGGAAAACGGGTGCGCCGCCGCGCTCGGCATATTTTTGATAGATGCCCTGCATGTTCGGCCCGTAAAAATGCACCCATTTGAGTTCCCACAGATCGGCGGAAGAACGGTGCGAATACGGCGTACGACAGTCAATAAACACACAGTCACCGGCTTTGAGGCGATAAACGGCATCGTCATAAGTAAACGCACCGGAACCGCGCGTAACCAAAAATACCAGATACGAATGCAGGTTACGCCGACTGTTTGTGTGCGGTTCTTTGGCTTGTATGGTACCCGCTTCCTGCAAGTGCAACAGGTTGGTTTTGGCAAACTCGGAAGGAGTATAGATGATGCGGTTGTCGTATAACGTTCCTTTTTCAAGCGGCATGATGATCACCTCTGTATCCAGTATAACACACAAGTCAATATCGTGCTACTAAAACGCAAGATACTCTCTTAAAAGGTGGGAGGGGATGCGGTATAATGCAACATCATACAGTGAGGTGAAAGGTTATGAAAACAGCATTGGTCACCGGTATTACCGGTCAAGACGGCTCCTATTTAGCAGAGTTTTTATTGGAAAAAGGCTATGCGGTACACGGCGTGGTGCGCCGCTCTTCATCGGTGAATACCGAACGCATTGCCCATTTGTTGCAAAATAATGCTATCACGTTGCATGACGGCGATTTATCGGATTCCTCAAGCCTGATCCGCATCATTCACACGGTGCGTCCGGATGAGATCTATAACCTGGCGGCACAAAGCCACGTGCAGGTGAGCTTTGATGTGCCCGAATATTCGGGCGACGTGGATGCGCTGGGCGTGTTGCGCGTGCTGGAAGCGGTGCGTATTCTGGGCATGACCGATACGTGCCGTATTTATCAGGCGTCCACCAGCGAACTGTACGGCAAGGTAGAGGAGATCCCGCAACGCGAAACCACGCCGTTTCATCCGTACAGTCCGTACGCGGTTGCGAAACAATACGGGTTTTGGATCACCAAAGAATACCGCGAAGCATACAGTATGTTTGCCGTGAACGGTATCTTGTTTAATCACGAATCCGAGCGCCGCGGCGAAAACTTTGTGACGCGTAAGATCACGCGTGCCGCCGGCCGCATTGCCGAAGGATTGCAGGAACGGTTGGAACTCGGCAATCTGGATTCGCTGCGCGATTGGGGTTACGCCAAAGATTACGTGGAATGTATGTGGTTGATGTTGCAACACGATACACCCGACGACTTTGTCATCGCCACCGGCGTGCAACACACGGTGCGCGATTTTACCGTGCGGGCGTTCCGTGCAAACGGGATCGAACTGCGGTTTGAGGGGAGTGGATTGGACGAAAAAGGATACGACGTGAAAACCGGTAAATTACTGGTAAGCGTCAATCCTGCCTGGTTCCGCCCCACCGACGTGGATAACCTGCTCGGCGATCCCACCAAAGCGAAGACCGTGTTGGGCTGGAACCCGCAAAAAACGAGTTACGAAGAACTGGTGGAGATCATGGCGCGGCACGATCGGTTGCTTGCCAAACGGGAAAAGGCAATGCAACAAGGAGGCTGCTGACAATGGAAAAACAATCGCGTATTTACGTGGCGGGACACCGCGGCATGGTCGGTTCGGCAATTGTGCGTTGCTTGCAAAAGCAAGGGTATACCGACATCATCACCCGTACGCACACCGAACTGGATCTGACCGATCAGGCGGCGGTGCGGCGGTTCTTTGAAGACGAAAAACCCGAATACGTCTTTTTGGCGGCGGCGAAAGTGGGCGGCATTGAAGCCAACAACCGCGCGCTGGCGGATTTTATGTATGAAAACATGATGATCGAAATGAACGTTATCCATGCGGCATTTGTAACGGGATGCCGCAAACTGGAATTTTTGGGTTCGTCCTGCATTTATCCGCGGTTGGCGCCGCAACCCATGACCGAATCGTGTTTGCTGACAGGGGCGCTGGAACCCACCAACGAGGCGTATGCGCTGGCAAAGATCAGCGGACTGAAATACTGTGAATACTTGAATCGGCAATACGGCACGGATTATATCAGCGTCATGCCGACCAACTTATACGGCCCGCATGACAATTACCATCCCACACACAGTCACGTGTTACCGGCGCTCATTCGTCGGTTCCACGAAGCCAAGATCGCAGGGGCAGACGAAGTGGTGTGCTGGGGTGACGGGTCGGCACTCCGTGAGTTTTTGTACGTGGACGATCTGGCGGAGTTGTGCGTGTTTTTGATGAATCATTACAGCGGCAACGAAACGGTAAACGCGGGCACGGGCAAAGAAGTGACCATCCGCGAACTCGCACACTTAGTGGCAAAAACGGTGGGATATACCGGTGAGATCCGCTGGGATACCTCCAAGCCGAACGGTATGCCGCGGAAGTTGTTGGATGTTTCCAAAAGTGCGGCACTGGGTTGGACGTATACCACGGAATTAGAGGAAGGAATACGGCTTGCGTATCGGGATTTTCTGGAAAATCCGATGAGAGCCGAGCGGTGATAGTGTATGAATATCGTACTGTTATCGGGCGGCAGCGGCAAGCGGTTGTGGCCGCTTTCCAATGACATCCGTTCCAAACAGTTTATCAAACTGTTTCGCGAGGAAAACGGTGAATACCAATCAATGGTACAACGCGTATTTTCGCAGATCCGATCGGTCAATCCGCAGGCGCGCGTACTGATCGCCACGTCCAAAAAGCAGGTTTCCGCCATTCACCATCACGTGGGGAATGACGTGGGCATCTGTGTGGAACCGTGCCGTCGGGATACGTTCCCCGCAATCGCTCTGTCTTGTGCGTATTTGCGCGACGTGTGCGGTGTCGGCGAGGATGAGGCGGTTGTGGTGTGCCCTGTGGATCCGTACGTGGATACCGCCTATTTTGAAGCGGTGGAGAAACTCAGCCGCTTGGCTCAGGATGGAACGGCACGGTTGGCACTGATGGGTATTGAACCCACCTATCCCAGTGAAAAATACGGGTACATTCTGCCGCAGACCGCCGACCCGATCAGCCGTGTACGGATGTTTCGGGAAAAACCCGACGCACAAAAAGCGGCGGCATATATTGCCGAGGGCGCATTGTGGAACGGCGGCGTGTTCGCATTTCGGTTGGGGTATTTGACACAGATCACTGAGCAGATGACACCGTATACGTCGTACCGCGATTTGTATACCCATTACGAAGAATTGCCGCGCATCAGTTTTGACTATGCTGTGGTGGAAAAAGAATCCGATATTGCGGTGATGCGGTTTCAAGGCCAATGGGCGGATCTGGGGACGTGGAACACGTTGTGCGAAGCCATGACCGAACCGACCGTCGGTGAGGCGATCCTCAGCGATACCTGCCGCAACGTGCACGTTCTCAACGAACTGAAAATGCCGATCTTGTGTATGGGCTTGCAGAATGTGGTCGTGTCTGCCAGTCCGGAGGGCATCTTGGTATCGGACAAGCAGGAATCCAGTTACATCAAACCGTACGTGGATGCGTTGGACGGCGAGATCATGTTTGCGGAAAAATCGTGGGGCAGTTATCAAGTGCTGGACGTGCAGCGAAGCAGTTTAACCATTCTGGTCACGTTAAACGCGGGTCACGGCATGAACTACCATTCCCACCGCCTGCGTGACGAAGTGTGGACAGTCATATCCGGCAGCGGCACGGCCATTGTGGATGGTAAGCGGATCCCGCTCACCGTGGGACAGGTGGTCCGTTTACCCGCCGGTTGCCGCCATACCGTGACGGCAGATACGGAACTGAAACTCATTGAAGTACAGTTGGGCGATGAGATCTCGGTGCACGATAAACAGAAATACGAGGATACGGTATGAAGCAGGCACAAACGCGCTATGCGCAATGGGTAGCAAACGTGACCGATAAAGCCATTGCCGCCGAACTGGCAGACATGGCAGGTGATGAAAAACGGATCGTGGAGGCGTTCGGCAAGGAATTGACCTTTGGCACAGGCGGCTTACGGGGAATACTCGGCGCGGGCAGCAACCGCATGAACGTGTATACCGTTGCCAAAGCAACGGGCGGACTGGCGCAGTACCTGCTCAGCCGTTACGCAACACCGATCCGTGTGGCGATTGGGTACGATTCCCGCATACAATCCGACGTGTTTTCCAAAACGGCGGCAGCGGTGCTGCAACGTTATGGTATCTGCGTGTATCGGTACGATGAATTGATGCCGACACCCTGCTTATCGTACGCCGTACGGCAACTGCGTTGTCAGGCGGGCATTATGATCACGGCATCGCACAATCCGGCGGCGTACAACGGCTATAAAGTGTACGGGGAAGACGGTTGCCAGATCACCGATAAGGCGGCAGCGGCGATCACGGCGTTTATTGAAAAAGCCGATCCTTTTGAGGAAATGACCGCCGCTGTTACCGATGCCCAATCGGTTGGAGAAGAGGTATACCGTTCATATTTGGAACAGATCCGTACGATCTCGTGCTTTAGCACTGCGCGTGACCTGCGTATTGTGTATACACCGCTCAACGGTACGGGGCGAAAACCCGTGACCGATGCATTGCGGTTATGCGGGTTTACCGATGTGACGGTGGTACCGGAACAAGAAATGCCGGACGGCCGTTTTCCCACCTGCCCGTATCCCAATCCCGAAGAACCGGCGGCGTTGGCGTGCGGCATTGCCTGCGCGCAAGCAAACAACGCGGATATCGTACTCGCGACCGACCCCGATTGCGATCGTGTGGGGATAGCGGTGCGTGACCGCCACGGTGAGTACCGCTTGCTGACGGGCAACGAAACGGGGTTGCTTCTTTTGGAATACGTGTGCGAAAAACGCATACAAAACGGGACAATGCCCGCCCGACCGCTTTGTGTCAAAACCATTGTGACCACGTCGCTTGCACAGCGGGTGGCAGAGCGGTATGGGGTGGAAACGGTGAACGTGCTCACCGGATTTAAGTATATCGGCGAGCAGATCGGTCGGTTGGAATTGAGCGGCGAAACCGAGCGGTATCTGTTCGGCTTTGAAGAAAGTTACGGGTATTTATCGGGTACCCACGTGCGGGATAAAGACGGTGTCAATGCAGCGGTGTTGATCGCCGATATGGCGGCTTTTTACAAGTCACGCGGCGAAACGCTCACCGATCGGCTGGAACAGTTGTATGCCACGTATGGCTATTGTTTGAATGTGCTGCACACGTATCAGTTTGAGGGCGTTGAGGGACAACAGACGATGCGCGATCTTTTGTGCCGTTTGCGGCAAACACCGTGTCCCGATGGGGTGACGGTGACGGATTATGTAAACGGTGTGGCACAGTTGCCCAAATCCGACGTACTGCAATTTGACGGAGACCGTTTCACGGTGGTGGTACGTCCGTCCGGCACCGAACCAAAACTGAAATTGTACACGTCGGTGACCGCCGATAATGATAAGGCGGCACAGTTGCGTGAGCGCGAGATTGTAACAGCATTTGAACGTATTTTTCACGGGTGAGCATTCGGCTCACCCGTTTTTTGTTCTATCCGGACAGGCAGGGGCATAGGAATACACTAAGCGGAGGTGACGTGATGGACGGATATAGGGCGGCGGTGTCGCTGTTGCCGACCGCGCTTTCCTCTTATCTTTGGCGCGTGTCACCCGCGATCGGCGGAAAAGTTCAAGAGATCCGCTTGCGTGCGGGACAGGCAGTTGCGTTAGGGTTTGACGGCAAGGAATGGGTATTGCGGCAGGACGGCACCGTTTCGGACTGTGTGGCCGACGGCGTTTGTTGCTGTCAGGAATGGTTACACGATGCCGCGCAACGGCTCGTACAGTATTCGCCGCACTCCCACACGGAAGAATTGCGGCGCGGATTTGTCACGGCAAACGGTTGCCGTGTCGGTATTGCGGGAACGGCGATAACGGAACACGGCACGGTGACGGGATACCGTGCGATCGATTCTTTGTGCTTGCGCGTTGCCCGCGTTCATGCGGGGTGTGCGCGGCCGCTGTTGCCGATATTGTGTAACGGTGGCACGGTACACAGTGCGTTATTGTGCGGGGAACCCTCTTGCGGTAAGACAAGCATGTTGCGCGACTTGGCGGTACAACTGACGCGTCAGCGTTTATCCGTTGCGGTGATCGATGAACGCGGGGAGATAGCGGGCGCACATCCGCTTGTCGGTTGCGACGTACTGCGGTACGTTCCCAAACCGATTGGAATCGAACAAGCGGTGCGGTGCTTATCACCGCAGGTGTTACTGTTTGACGAACTCGGCGAGCAGGACGAGATTTTCGCCGTGCGTGACAGTGCGTTGCGCGGTGTTCCGTCGATCGCCACGGTTCACGGTCGGTCGGTGGACGAACTCTATCGGCGGCGCGCCCTGCGTGAAGCATTGCAAGACGGCGTGTTTGAGTATCTGGTGCTGATGCACGGCAGGACACGCCCCGGGCGTGTTGCACAGATCGTACGAACGGGGGACAGAGAACGTGAAAGGAATCGGGACTCTCTTGTTGATTCTCACCGGGGTCGGCTGGGGATGTGCGGCGCGGCATACGTTGCGCCGTCGCTTAACGGTGATGCAACAAACCGAGCATCTGCTCCGATATCTTGCGGAACAGATCCGCTATACGGCGGCACCCGTGAGTGAGTTGTTGTGCGCGTGTGCGGCGCGTGCGGATCTGACAACGTTTGCGTTGCTCACCGATACGGTTGCCGCGCTCGGCGCGGACGGTGAATTCCGCGCGGCATGGCAAGAGGCGGTCAAAACACAGCAACAAGCCGTATCGTTGACCGCAGAGGAATGTACGTTGTTAACGGAAGCGGTCTGCTTGCTCGGAACGGCGGATGTGGCGGGAGAGTGCCGCCACTGTGAACAATACGCCGAGCGACTGCGCACACATATCGATGCCCGCACCGAGGACTTGCGTGTGCGGGGGCGCTTGTATACCGCTTTGGGACTGTGCGGCGGGTGTGCCGCCGCGTTATTGTTGTTGTAATGTATGCTTGCAAGGCGATAGTAAGGAGATAACGGACAATGGAAGTGGATCTTATTTTTAAAATCGCGGCAATCGGGATCATTGTGGCGGTGCTCAATCAAGTGCTCATCCGTTCCGGCCGCGAAGAACAAGCCATGTTGACCACGTTGGCGGGATTGATCGTGGTGCTCACCATGATCGTGACCGAGATCAGCGATCTGTTCCGCATGGTCAAGTCGGTATTCGGGTTGTAAGTATGAACGGGATGACGGTTGCGGCGGTTTTAGTAATCGCGGCATTTTTGGCGGCGATGTTGCGTCGCTCACACCCCGAACAGGCGATGGGACTCACACTGATGGCGGGCATTGCGGCGCTGGCGGCGGTGCTCGGTTACGTGTTGCCGTTACTTAAGGATCTGCGGGACATGTTGCAACAAAGCGGCTTATCGGGCGAGTACATACAGATCTTGTTCAAGGCGCTCGGTGTTTGCGTCATCACGCAACTGGCGGCGGATGCCTGCCGCGATGCGGGCGAGCAAAGTTTAGCGGCAAAAGCGGAATTGGCAGGCAAATGGATGTTGCTCACCCTCTCATTGCCGCTGTTCCAAAAAGTGGGGAGTATCGCGTTGTCGTTGATAGAAAAAGGTGTGTCATGAAAACGTGGAAGATCGTGTGTTGTATCGGGTGCCTGCTCGTGCTTTTCAGCGGCACGGTGTCTGCCGCCACGGTGGAAGACTTGTACCGCGAACAATGGGAAGCGAGCGGCGGTGAAGCATTGCTTGACTCCTTGCCCGAT
>JAFSIB010000091.1 GCA_017440005.1 Clostridia bacterium | reverse complement strand
TAGATTTTGATGGCGGTGGGGGAAAAGGCGAGCCCGTGGTTTAAGTCCATGGCTTCGCCGATGGCGCGTTCACGGTTGCGGTCGATGAGGACCAGTTCGTCGCAAGCACCTTGGTTAAGCAATGCGTATGCGTAACTCATGCCGACCATGCCGGTGCCCACCAGCACGATCTTGCGGTTGATACGGAACATAAAACGATCCCTCCTGCACGGTAGTATGTGCAGGAGGGATTGGATTTATCACTTAATTTGCCTGTACGGACAAGGTGTATTCACGCGGTGTCATGCCGGTGGCTTGTTTGAAATGCCGCGAAAAATACTGAACCGATGTGTAACCGAGTCGATCGGCGATCTGGGTGATGTTGCCGTTGCTTTCACGGAGTAATATCTTTGCCTGATCGATCTTGAGTTTGCGGTAATACTCCATGACGCCGAGCCCCGTGACCGATTTGAAAATGGTCTTCAGGTTGGTGGCGCTTTGAGCCGAGTAACGGCAGATGGCGGAGAAGGACAGGCTGTCACACAGATGCTCTTCCATGTAATGAATAATGCGGTTAACAAGGTCATTGTCCGAACGCGTTTTAATGGAAGAGGACGGTTTCGGCCGTTCGCTGAGCGGGGATTCGTTGCGGATCATATCAATGAGCAACGTTTCCAGATACAGATTGATAAGTTGTTCACTGCCGAACGGCGCATTGTCCGTGCGCGGCATTTGCAGAGTATACGGGTCACCGAGCGGGCCGCTGAACGCTTGCCGTCCCTCTTCAATGATGCGGGCGAGCAGTTCGCGCTGGCGGGCGGTGACGTACGTGATCTTGTTTTCAAAAAACGCCATGGCGGGAGAATGACACACAAACGTGAGGATCACGAGGTTGGGTGCAATGGTGCCGTTGGCGTACAGATTGTGAAATTCATTGGGTTTGTGGAAAATGATCTGCCCTTGATCGAGCTCATACCCTTGATCTTCGGCAATGACTTCCAGACGGCCTTTATCGACGTATACCAATTCCCAAAAATCATGCTTTTCACCCTCAAACACGTAGTCCTTGGCGTGCTCAAAGTAATGCAGGGTGACCAAAGAGTCGACCGCGATCTCGCGGCGCAATACGGTGGGGATATAAGCGGGCATGGTGGGAACTCCTTTCAGCGAAGTGAATCAGAATATACGCGCGGCACGCGTTTGCCGACCAGACAAAACGATTCATACGGGATCGTGCGGCAGGCGGCGGCGTAATCCAGAACCGACACGGTGTCATCCCCAAATACGGTGACAACGGTATCGGTGTTGACAGACGGCAGATCGGTAACGTCAATGACGCATTGATCCATGCAGACACGCCCGACGAGCGGGGCAGTGGTGCCGCCGACCGATACGCGGTGCGTTTCTGCCGCTAAACGAATCAGTCCGTCTGCATAACCGATCGGCAAAGTGGCGAGTACGGTGGGGCGGTCAGTGTGGGCGGTCAGCCCATACCCGACACCGGTGCCCGCCGGCACGGTTTTTTGTTGGGAAATCACGGTACGCAGTGCCATGGTGGGGCGTAAGTCTGCCTGCACGATGGGGGACACGCCGTACAACACGATGCCGGCACGCACCATGTCCAGTTGCATTTCCGGGAAACGCAAGGTTGCCGCACTGTTGCAACAGTGACGAAGCGCAAAGGTAATACCGCGTTCACGCAAGGCATCCACGGTATTCATAAATAAGGCAAATTGCTGACGGGTATAGGCTTCGCCGTCCGGTTCATCCGCCACCGCAAAGTGGGTGAAGATCCCGTTTACGGACAGGTGCTCAAACGCGCAGACGCGGGCGATGGCGTCCACGGGGGAATCCTGCCCACAGAAAAAGCCGACGCGGGACATACCGGTATCCAGTTTGATATGTGCCGACACGGTAACGTCGGCTGCCGCCGCTTCCCGTTCCAGCTTTACGGCGTACGGCTCATCCAACACCGCTTGTGTCAGGTGATAGTCCGCAAGGCGACGCGCCTCGGCGGGCGGTGTGTACGACAAAATGAGAATGGGGGCGGTGATGCCGTGTTCACGCAGTTCCACCGCTTCGGTTATATTGGAAACACCGAGCCAGTCGGCACCCTCCGAAAGCAAGGCGCGGGCAACCGGTACGGCACCGTGACCGTACGCGTCCGCTTTGACGACCGCCATGCACAGGCAATCGGTGTGCAGACGGTTACGCACCAACCGAAAATTGTGCCGAACGGCACCGAGATCCACCTCCGCCCACGTACGGCGCAAGGGTGCATCCATGACGGTCACCTCCTTGTATACTAATACTCCATATTCAGTATAGCGGGTTTTGCGGCAATAATCAAGTGTAAATTCGGCAACGGATAAGAGAATTTCCCACCGTCCCCTACACTCAATGTGCAGGAAGAAAAAGAGATCGTGCTCATTCTGGCCGAGGTGGAGAATAAAGTGGGGATCATGAGCGCTGTCAGCGAAAAGTGCGGAATGCACAGTGAAGCAAACGGGCTGGTCTTATCCCTGCCCATTGATTCCGTGATGGGTTTATAACGAACAAAAACGAGGAAAAGCGAGGTGGATTTCACCTCGCTTTTTTGTTGCCGTGGGCGGGCGAAACGGCGTCCGTTTATTTGCCGATTCGGTTGACAAACCGAAGGGTGCGGTGTATAATGAAAAACATGGTATAATTGACAGAGGTCTGCTCTTTTTGGGCAATCGTGATTGATTTTTTTGGCGGTGATCGTAGTTGAAAAAAATACTTTCCGACAAAGCATTCGTGGTGGAACTGATCGGCTTTGTTTTCTTTCAAGTTCTGCTTGACATGTACCGCGTTTTCTTTGAAAACACGGTGGATGTTTTTGGGATTGCTTTGCCCGAATTATTAAATTTTCTGTATTTTGGATTTCTGTGTCTTGTGTTTTTGTGCAAGCATTTCCGCTCGCCCAAAAAAATGATCCCGCTTTTGGTATATGCGGCGCTGATCGGTGTGTATTCGGTTTTACACGTTTGGAACGTTCTCAAATTCAAACAGGATATTTTGACCGGATCGGAGCCGAACTGGTTTAAAGAACTGTATTTCATAGCGCGCACATATTTGGTGCCGGTGGTGGTATTCTATTTCTTTTTGTGCAGCAAATTGACGATGCGCACGTTCCAAAAAGCGGTTTCGGGATTGTCGCTTGTGATCAGTGCCAATATTGTTATCACCAATTTCTTCAAAGTGTCGTTTATTTGCTACGCGAGCACGCTGGAGAAAAACTCGTTTATTACCCGCAATATTTTTGAGTGGTTTTATAACCCCGATACGGAGTTTCCGGTGTACATGACCTCCAAGGGTTGGTTTTACATGGGCAATCAGATCGGTTTGATCTTGTTCATGTTGTTTGTGTTTGTTGTGATGAACGCCCTGCAAAGCGGGAAAGTCCTCTCGTATGTACCGGTCTTTTTGAACGGGCTCGCCTTGGTGATGGTGGGGACGAAAGTATCCACCCTCGGTTGCGGCATCATTCTGGCGTTGGGGTTCTTGTTTGCCGTGGTTTTCGGTGTGATCCTTAAGCAGTTCACGTTTCGGTTCAAGCAGGCGGCGGTATATGTGCTGGTGGTGGCGGTTTTGTTGACCACGGTTGGCTTTTCGCCGATGTTTACCGAGCAGGAAAATCGTGCGGAATCTTCGGTGGTGACGGAGGAGCAAAGCGCGGTGTTGGATAACTTTGCTTCCAATCCCGACAATCCGATCACGCAACGGCCGGGTCGGCCGACCGATCCGGACGAACCGGATGTACTCGACCCGTCGGGTGAGCAATTTAAAAAGGAATTCTGCGAATATGTGAAGAGCGCGCCGTACTTTTTCGGTGTGTTGCCGGAGTTTTTGGAACTGTTGCCGATCGAAGACAACTTTGCATTCTGGTACGATATCGTCATCAACGGCAACAATCGGCAGGTAGATTATCGGTACTTTAAAGGCGTGCTTTACGATGAAGTGTTGTGGTTAAATCAAAACGAAACAGCGGACACGCTGCTCGGCATCGGTTACATTTCCAATTTTCCGTATTCCGAACGCGATTTTGCCGCACAAATCATTTGGTTTGGGTATGCGGGAACGGTGTTGTTGATCGGCCCGTACATTCTGGCGGTGCTTTACGGCATCGTATTGGCGCTGAAGCGGATCAAAAGCTGCTTTATTTACCAAAACGCATTTTTTGCGGTGGGTATTTGTACGGCGCTGGCGTTGTCATACGTGGCGGGGCATTTGTTCTTTGGAATCTTCTCCATCACGGTGTTTGCCTTCATTGCGGCGGCGTTTTACAAATTCCAAACGGAGAGGTGTGTTGACTGATGAAGAAGATCCTTTTTACGATATACACGTATAGTATGGGCGGCGGCGCGGAAAAGATCTTATCCATTGTTGCGAACGGATTGGCGGAACGGACGGATTATGAAATATCGATTCAGGAGTACGCGGATTACGGTGTCAAAACGGAACGTACCAGCAACAAGGTAAAGATATTAAAACCAATTGTCAATATGAAACAGTCCTCTCGTGTGGAGCGGATTGTCAAAATTTTGGCGGCTCACTTCTGTCCGATGCTTCTGCGGAAATGGTATGCGACGGAACGATATGACGTTGAAATCTCCTTTAATTACCAGATCCCCTCGTTTTTGACACGGAAGTCGGCATACAACATTCAATGGATTCATAGCGATGTGTACGACCTTCAGGGTCATCCGTTCAAGCGGTTTTTACAGAGCAGAAGTTACAAAAAAGCCGACAAGATCGTTGTCATTTCGGAAAATACGGCGCGATCCGTGGTGGAGCTGTTCCCGCAATACCGCCACAAGTTGTGCACGGTGTACAACGGCATCGACACAGCAGGTATTTGCGCCGGTGCTGAAAAGCCGACCGATGTGCAGTTGGCGGAGCGTACAATGGTGTTTTTGGGTCGGTGGGACCACACCAAGGATCCCCTGCGATTGGTGCAATATACACACCGTCTGATCCAAGAGGGTGTGGACGTATCTTTGTGTTTGCTTGGCCACGGAAAACTGGAAGGGGAGTTGTCTGCGTATATTGAAAACGCGGGCTTAGGTGACCGTATTCGATTGTTGGGATACGTACACGAACCGTATGCGATTATCAAGCAAAGTGCGGCGGTGTGCATGCTGTCCACAAGTGAGGGTTTCCCCACCGTGTTTGCCGAGGGTATGGCACTGGGGGTGCCGTTTATCAGCACACCTGTAGGCGGCGTGGAAGAACTTGCGGATAACGGTGCCTGCGGCGTTGTGGTGAACAGTTACGAGGAATTTAAGCAAGCCGTATTGGACGTGGTTATTGACCGTGAAAATGCAGAACGTATGCAGCGCAATTGCCGTGAACACATCAAAAAGTTTTCTTGTGAAAGGCAACTGGATGATATTATTGCTTTGATCGAACAGTCGTAAGGAATGTGCCATGAAAAAACGAAGTGTGACAGAAAACGTATTTTTTAATATGTTGTATCAGGTTCTTGTGACGGTGTTGCCGATCTTGACAACGCCGTATGTGGCAAGGACTTTGGGGTTGCATGCCAACGGTATCCATTCGTTTACCGAAAGCATTGTAACGTATTTTATCATTTTCGGTGCGCTCGGCACCTCGTTGTACGGTATTCGTAAGATCGCCTACGTGCGCGACGATGAAGATGAACTGGCACGGGTTACCAAGGAGATCATTTCCCTGCGTTTGATACTGATGGTGGCAACGCTTGCTATCTATATCCCGACCTTGTGCATTCATAACCAGTACGCGGTGTTGTACCGTATTCATATTATCAACATTGTGGCAAACGGGTTGGATATCACGTGGTTTTACCAGGGTGTGGAGGATTTCAAGAAAGTTACCATCCGCAACCTGATCGTGAAACTGTTGTTTGTGGTATCCCTGTTTGCCTTTATCAAACAACCGAGCGATCTGCCGTGGTACGTGTTGCTGATCGTGTGCAGTGCTCTGTTTGGTAACCTGGTGATGGTGTATTACCTGCCGCAGTACGTGGATTTAAAGAAAGGCAAAAAGCTCAGCAGTTTTCGGCACTTAAAACCGTGTGTGGGATTGTTTATCCCGCAGGCGATGAACTATATTTACGTGTTGATCGACCGCAGTATGCTGGGGTGGATGACCAACACGGATAACGTGGGGCTGTATGATCAGGCACAGCGCATTGTGCGTATGGTGACGGGTATTCTGCAATCGGTGGGTTACGTGATGATGGCGCGTGTTGCCAATCTGACCACGGCGAACGACCAAGAGGGAATTCGGGATTACGCGCAAAAATCCATCAACTTTAACTT
>JAFSIB010000090.1 GCA_017440005.1 Clostridia bacterium | reverse complement strand
GCGGCAATGAATACGCGGTCACCCAACAGTGTTTCGACCTGCACGCCGGTTTCGGGGTTGATGATGGGAGTGCCGTCCGCATTGAACTCTTTTTTCCAGATCAAAGCGGGCAAGATCATGGTAGGCAACATGTTACCGACCATCGAGCCGACCGAGCGCCAGGTGGACAACTGCGCGCGTTCGCCGGGATCTTCCGTAACCAAGGACAGCATGGAACCGTACGGTACGTTGGCGATGGTGTAGAACGCATCCCAGATGATGTAACCGACAATGAACAGGATGGCTTTTACCACGACCGAAGCGTTGGGGAAGGGCAGGAACACTGCCGCACCGCCAACCAGCAGGCCGATAGCGCCAATCAGAATGTATGTTTTGAATTTACCCATTTTATACTGTCTTCTGTCAGCATCGATCATAGAGCCGATCAGCGGATCGTTGATCGCGTCCCAGATCTGCACGACCAGAAGCAGGGCAGACAGGAGACCGGTTTCCATAGCCATGTAAACCAGCCAGAAGGTTTGTACGGTGTTTTTCAGCGAGAAACTCATGTTACAACCGAGATCGCCTGCAGCATACGCGATCTTATCGAGTATGCCGAACTTGCGGGGCGCATCGGTTTGGGCTTGCTTTGCCATTGTTTTTCCTCCTCAAATTAAGTATGGTCACACATAAGCACAGTATATCAGTAAATTTGTATAGTGTCAACGGAAAAAGTCAAAAAAATACGGCAATTTTTTACAAAAAGCAACCCGCAGCACGACTGCTGCGGGTTGCTGTAAGAGGCGTTATCGGAATGTGATCTGTGCCACGCGCACGCACAGGTTTTGTCCGTACGGATAGCCGGGAACGTTGATACGCAGGGAATCTTTTGTTTGCTCGAACGGGAGTTGTTGATGGTTGTCCATCCATTCAATCGCCGCGATCGTACGGTCGATGCTCGGCAACGTGATGGCATCATCCTCCGAAAAACTCAGTGTCACGTTGGCGTCACCGCTGATGGTGCCGGGGTCAAAGCGGAAAAGATAGGCGGTATTCGGATCGTATACGTCCTGCAGGATGAATTCACGGCGGTCGTCGTACTGGATGTACGGGCGGCCGTTGTAAATGGCTTTGCCGTAACTCTGCATCCACCGACCGATACATTCCATGATGGCTTGCTGCATCTTGGGAACCGAACCGTCTGCGGCAGGGCCGATGTTAAGTAAGAAATTACTGCCGACTTTACGGCATTCGCACAACTCTTCGATCAGTTGCTTGACGGGTTTGAAGTTCAAGTCATCCGATGCACCCCAGTGATCACACAACGTTTGGCACATTTCACCGGCCACGTATTTGGACATGCCGCGGCGGTCCATCGGGTGGGGCATGCCGCGTTCAAAGGTGACCGAGTCGATCTCTTCCGCACCCACTTTGCCGCGCTGACTGAGTCCGGTGTTGTTGATGATCATGGCGGTGGGTTGATAGTGGCGGATCATCTTGTACAGACGGTCTTCTTTCCAGTCGGCGTCTTTTTTAGACCAGTTACCGTCAAACCAGAAACCGCCGACTTTGCCGTAATGCGTACAGAGGATCTTAACACTCTCATACAAGTAGTCGAGGTATTTGTCAAAATCGTTTTCAAAATCGGGTTGATACCAATCCAGCGTGGTGTGATAGAAAAACGGTACGATATCCGCTTTGCGGCATTCGTCCACGAATTCCGCCACCAAGTCGCGTGCGGTGGGGGAGTGCATGACGTCGAAATCGTTGAGTCCTCTGGTGTCATACAACGAAAAACCCTCGTGATGGCGCGTGGTCAGACACACGTATTTGCAACCGGCCGATTTGGCAACGTCCACGATCTGTGACATACTGCCCACGTTAAAATCGTTTATCATGGGGGCGTATTCCGCCATGTTCATGTGGTGGATGTGGTATGCCCATTCGCCGCGCTTGAGTCCCGAATACAAACCGAAATGGACGAACATACCAAAACCGAGTTGTTCAAAGTCCTTAATATAATCCGGTGCAACCGGAATGTTGTTACTCATAGTTAATATCACCGCCTTTGCGGATAGTATAGCATAACCGATTTAAATGCGCAACGGTTTTGGTTTCATTTTTCTGTCGAACAAAAGGTTTTTTACGGTTTGTTGAGGTTTTTGAAATTTAGGTCTTGCAAAATTACACAAAACAGTGTAAAATAACCCACATATCCGCCCGTGGCGAAGCTGGATATCGCAGTGGATTCCGATTCCAAAGGCCGGGGGTTCGAATCCCTCCGGGCGGGCCATATGAAGACACTATTAAAATCCGAACCCCTTTGGTTCGAATTTTAGTGGTGTCTTTTTGTTTCCACGCTCCGTTGATTTTTTGTTGCTAATTTATCGGTATACGCGGTATAATTAATTTGATATTATATAGTTACGGTACCGGAATATTTAGCGAGGTG
>JAFSIB010000089.1 GCA_017440005.1 Clostridia bacterium | reverse complement strand
CGGGCGTTTCTACCGACTGGTTACCGCCGCTTAAAAACCCAACGGATGTCATTGGCGAGGTAACACCTGCAGCGGCGGCCGAAACCGGTTTGGCTGTCGGTACACCCGTAATTTGCGGCACCACCGATACGTGTATGGAAGTTTTTGCGTCGGGTGCTGTTACACTGGGTGACGTCACGGTAAAACTGGCAACCGCCGGCCGTATCTGTGTGATTACCGACCGTCCGTACCCGAATCAAAATCTGGTTAACTATTCCCATATCGCAGACGGTTTATGGTATCCCGGAACGGCAACCAAATCGTGTGCGGCTTCTTACCGCTGGTACCGTGATACCTTTGGCGGCGATTATCGCACGTTGGATGCCGGCGCTGCCGCCGTCCCGATCGGATGTGACGGTATGATCTTCCATCCGTACTTAAACGGGGAACTCACCCCGTATGCCGATCCCATGTTGTGCGGCAGTTTCACGGGTATTCGCGCCACTCACACGCGTGCACACTTTACCCGTGCCGTATTGGAAGGTGTTTGTTATTCCTTGTTGGATTCCAAACGTGCATTGGATCAGATCGGTATTGCTTATGGCAACAAAGCCACTGTAATCGGCGGAGGTGCCAAGGGTGAACTGTGGCGGCAAATGACCGCCGATGTACTTGGCATGACGCTGAAAAGTACTGAAAGCAGTGATTCGTCCTTTGGCTCTGCCATGCTCGCCGGTATTGCCATCGGTGTATTTCATGATCCGTCGGATGCGGTTGCCCGTTGCGTACGTGAGGTGGGCATAACCGAACCCAATGCGGTGCGTACCGCACAATATGCGGAAATTTTTGAAGAATATAAACGGATCCACGATGCGTTGGCACCGTTGTATGATGTAAGATAAGTATGAAGATTGTAGTATGTGTGCGGCAATCTGCCGCAGGAGAACTCAATCCGTTTGATGCGTGCGCGTATGAAGCGGCTTTGTCTGTCCAGGGTGCTGAGGTAACGTTGCTCAGTATGGGTCCACCGTCTGTGGAAGGATTTTTAAGATCTTTAACGCGGTTGGGCGCCAAACAGGCAGTGCTGTTGACCGATCGTGCCTTCGCCGGTGCGGATACCTTGGCAACAGCCTATACCTTATCGTTGGCAGTCCGTAAATTGCAACCGGATATGGTGTTTTGCGGCCGTCAAACCGTGGATGGTGATACGGGTCAGGTGGGGCCTGCTTTGTCGGTTTTAACCGATTATACGTTGATCCCGAACGTGATGCGGATACAGACGGCGGGTGAACAGGTGATCTGTACGGACCGTAACGGTACTGTTCATGAGCAGAGCTTTCCAGTGTTGTTGACCGTTGAACGCATCAACACGTTGCGGTTACCCAGTTTGCGGTCGCGGGAAGCTGAGGTGCAGGTTTGGTCGGCGGATGACCTCTCCGCTGACGTTTCACGGTGCGGGTTGGCAGGATCACCGACCCGCGTGATCAAAACGTTTGAAAACGATCAGGACCGCCGCCGTTGTACGTTTATTCAACCGTCAGAATTAAAGATGGCGATCCAAAACGGATTGGAAAAAGGTAAACAACGGCTGGTACCCGTGTCCACGTCTTCAGCACGGCTTTCCCGCGTGTGGATCGTGGGGGAGGCGCCGCGCGAGATGGCAAGTACGATCAGTGAGGATATTACCGCGATTGATCTGGATGAACCGGAGCGCATGGCGCAAAGAATCCGCGAAGGACAACCGGAGGTGGTGCTGTGGGCAAGCGATACGCGCAGTAAAGCCATTGCACCGCAGGTGGCAACGTTACTGTCCACAGGACTTTGTGCGGATTGTACGGCGTTGGAAACCGACGGCAACGAGTTATTTATGTACCGTCCGGCGTTTTCGGGCAGTATCATCGCCAAGATCCGTTGTACGACCCGTCCTCAAATGGCAACCGTGCGCACGTTACAGACGGATGTTGCACCGATCGTGGTTGGTATCGGTATGGGTGCCAAAGAATACCTTGAAGAGGTACAAGCGTTTGCGCAGTCGTTGCAAGCGCATACGGCAGCTTCTCGCCTGATGGTGGACCACGACTATCTGCCGTATGAGCAGCAGGTTGGTCTTACCGGTAAAACCATCAATCCGGACGTATATATCGCACTGGGTATTTCCGGTGCGGTACATCATATCGCCGGTGTGCGGCAATCCGGTACGATCATTGCGGTTAACCGTGATCCCAATGCGCCCATCTTCAAATATGCGGATTACGGAATCGTTTGTGATGTCAAGGAGATTGTATAAATGACACGTGTATTGTTCTTATGCCACGGCAATATTTGCCGTTCGCCAATGGCGGAGTTCGTGTTCAAACAGTTGGCACAAGGGTATGACATTGCGGTGGAATCCAAGGCCGTTTCGCGAGAGGAAATCGGGAATCCCATCTATCCGCGTGCGGCACAAACGTTGCGCCAACACGGCATACCGTTTGACGACCATCGTGCACGGCAGATTGCGCGCGAGGACTACGACGCGTTTGATTATATTGTCGTCATGGAGGAATACAATCTCCCACGCTTGATGCGTATTATTGGAGAAGATACGAACGGCAAGGTGTACCGCTTGTTGGACTTCACCGATATCCCCGGTGATATTGAAGATCCTTGGTACAGTGGGAACTTTGATCGTGTGTATTGCCAAATTGAAACGGGTTGCAAAGGATTATTACAGCATATAAAAAACACCGAGGCGTAAACCTCGGTGTTTTTTATGTTTTTTTGAGAAACGTGCGCAGTTTTTTGGCATCACCGTCGAACAGATAACCCGGTATGCCGACTGCGGCGGCACCGTTGATATTCAGCGGGCTATCGTCGATGAACAGACATTCCTTTGGATCCAACTGATAAGTGTGCAACAGATATTCAAAAATCTCCGCATGCGGTTTGACGGTTTGTAAAGGGCCGGAAAACACCAACCCGTCAAACAAGCTCAACAGATCGTTGAGCCATGGGATCTGATGATAGGTTTCCGAAAAACCGATGCTGATATTCGAGATCAAATATAGACCGACACCGGATGCTTTCAGGTCTGCCACTAACTGTTCCATACCGGCAATCGGGGGCATATTCTGTACCCACTCATCGAATACACGGCAACCCATTTCTTGCCACTCTTTCGGTAAACGGTGACGCAGGATCATCTTGAATTCACGGTCGCTCAACGTGCCGTTGTCTAATAGATCCCAATATGGACGGTCAAACACAGTGTCACAGACTGGTTGAACGATCTGCTCGTCCTTTATGCAAGCGGCGGTCAGCGCATAGGGATCAAACCGCGCCAATACGTTCCCCAGATCGAAAATATACTGCTTTGTCATGATGCAACTTCCTCTTTAGATACAATGTTTTTCACCCAAAAACCGTTTTTCACCAATAAAACACCCGCTATTGCCTTGATAATCGCAATGGCTTGCATGACGGCAAAGATGGCAAGAATGGGTAGGGGGGTATAGTGGGAAAGGCAAAATGCCAATACAAAGTTCACGGCCCACATACAACCGCAGTCAAATACGAACGTAATCATGATCTTACCGCCGGATCGCAACGTGAAGTAGGCAGAATGCGCCAGAGCATCAAACGGCATGGCAAGCGCGGTGATCTGCATCATGCGTGTTGCTAAGTGTCGAATATCATCCGTGGTATTGTAGGCAAAGGGGATGAATTCTGCGCAAATACCGTACAAAAGACCGACAACGAGCGCCAGAACAAACGAGATGGTAAGCAGTTTATACGAAGACGCCTTTGCTTCTTTCAACTGGTTAGCACCGAGCAGTTGACCGACGATGATGCTGATGGCAACACCGACCGCCATGTATGCAATGGAAAAGACGTTCCAGAATGTTTGTGAAATATTACAAGCGGCAATGGCGTCCAGTCCGCGCAGGGAATAGCATTGCGTCACGGCGGCAATACCCGCAGCCCATAAGGTTTCGTTGAGCATAAGCGGTAATCCTTTCGCCAGCAACTGGCGCACCAGTTTCCCCGGTACGTATAAACTGCGGTAAACGCGGGGGAGAAAGGGAAATTCTTGCGTGTGGGAATGTGCCCAACTTGCCAGAATCGCGACTTCTACAAAACGCGACAAGACGGTGGCAATTGCCGCACCTTTTACACCGAGTGCGGGAAAACCGCATTTGCCGAAAATCAGCAGATAGTTAAACACCAGATTCACAAAAACGGCGATCGTTCCGGCAATCATGGGCGGTGTGGGACGACCGGCCTCGCGCAACGTACTGCTGTAACATTGCGTGATGGCATAGGGGACCAGTCCCAAAAGCATAATACGCAGATAGTCGGTTGCATGGCGCATGGTTTCGGCGGTATCGGTCAAGCTTTGCTCGCCTTGCATATACAGTTGCAATAAGGTGTTGCCGCCGAAGATAAACAACGCGATGCCAAGCGCAGTCAGAAGGATACCGGCGATCAGCTTAAAACGTATGGTGTGACGAACACCGTTATGATCGCCGCTACCGAAGAACTGTGCACCGAAAATACCTGCGCCGGATACCACGCCGAAAATACACAGATTAAAGACAAATAACAGCTGATTGGTGACGGCAACGCCGGTCATTTGTGCCGTGCCAACGGAGCCGATCATGATGTTGTCTAACATATTCACAAAGTTGGTGATACCGTTTTGCAACATGATGGGGAGCATCAGTGCAAATAAGCGCTTATAAAACGCACGGTCACCAATCAATTTATGCCACATTGCCGTTCTCCTTTGATACAAACTATCCTGATGATTTTAGCATATACGGCGATGAAAAGCAACAGATAATAAAGATGGGGAAATACTTCTCATTTTTAATTTCTAATATAAAAAATGAGAATCTTTGTTACCAAAAAAGCACAGTCAAAAATGCTTTTTGACTGTGAGAAAATCCGATAAAAACCACCTGTTTACCCAAAATTTTCCTCAAATCTAAAATAGAGGTAAACAAATATCACAAGTATTGTTATCGCAATTTTGGGTATTTTGTATTATAATTACTACTGTTAAAATGGGTGTGTTGGTAGTATTTTTCAATGAAAACGCCCAAACTTCTGCTTTTCGGTGACGGAAATATACAATAAAGGTACGATTATGTAAAGTGAAAACTTTTCACCGAAAAGGTATAATGAATACTGAAGATGTTTATCTTTCGTTTAAATAAGGAGTGTTACGCTTGAAAACAGGTAGTCGGGGAATTGTCGCTTTGCTTGGTTTGCTGACGTATATCGTCGGGAGCGGTCTCGCCTCGACGTCCGTCGCCGCTGACGAAAATGTACTAACAGATACCGTTTCGGATGCGGTTGCCGATGCGGAAAGTGTCGAAACCAAGGCGGAGTCGTATTTCAGTTACTACGCAACGGTGGCTGATCGGGACCGTCCTGCCGTTCAACTGTTGCCGACAGGTATTACCACGTCCGAAACGGCGGATCGCGTAACATTGGATTCCGTGGAGGGCGTTCGTCTGGATGACGAAGCGGAATGGGCAGAATGGACGTTCACGGTGGACAAAGCCGGTACCTATTCGATCTATCCTACATATTACCCGTTGGAGGGCACAGGAAAAGATATTTCGCTTTCGGTTATGGTTGACGGCAAGATTCCGTTTACGGAAGCGGAAGAGATCTTGTTGCCGCGTTTGTGGACCGATGATCTCCCGGCAGATGCGGTCGATTATGAAAAGGACTCGCTCGGAAACGATATGCGTCCCGAACAGATCGAAGCGCCCCGTTGGCATACGCAAGGTTTGCGTGATACGTTGGGCATGTATGCTGAGCCGTATTTGTTTGCGTTGGAACCCGGCGAGCATACCGTGCGCATCTACTGCGTGCAGGAAGCAATGGCGATCTCGCAAGTGGCTTTGGATAACGTACAGCTCATGTCGTACGAAGAGTATTTGGCGCAATACAGTGAAACGGATTATGCAACGGGCGATTTGACGCGCCAGGAAGCTGAAAAGACGATCGAAAAGAACGTTTCCACGTTATATCCTACGTATGACCGTTCTACTTGCGGCACAATCCCCAGTGATCCTTACCATACCAAGTTGAATATTATCGGCGGTTCCGGATGGACGCAAAGCGGTTCGTACATTACCTGGAAGGCGGATGTGCCGGCGGATGGTTTGTATCAGTTGGCGTTCCGTGTCCGTCAGAATACGAGTGAAGGTTTGAACGCGTATCGTCGTTTGTACATTAACGGGGAGATCCCGTTTGCCGAGGCCAATAACCTGGTGTTCGGATACAAACAGAACTGGTATATCAAGACTGTTGGCAATGATGAGCCGCTGCTTGTGTATCTCAAGAAAGGGGATACTATCACGCTGGAGTGTACTTCCGGCGATCTGGCAATGCCGTTGCGTGAGGTGCAGCAAGCAGTACTGGATCTCAATGAGATCTATCGTGAGATCATTATGATCACCAGCACAACCCCCAGCATTTATCAGGATTATGACCTGGAAGGTCAGTTGCCGAATTTGGTGACCGATCTTACAGATGTGTGTGATCGCTTGAAAGTGGTTGTGGATTCCATTGAACGCGATCTCGGTAAAACGGCTGCCGCTGCGGCGACGATCGCCAAGTCGTTGACCGTGTTTGAAGAGTTGGCGGCGGACAGTTATTTTATCACGGACCGTTTAAGTAACTTCAAAGGCAGTATTGAAAGTTTGGCATCACTGCTTTTGACGCTGGGCGGACAGTCTTTGGAGATTGACTGTTTGTACTATCTGCCTGTTGGTGCGACGTTGCCGAAAGCCAACGCCAATTTCTTTAAAGATTTCGGTTATGGCTTCATGCGGTTCCTTTACACATTTTTTAACGATTACAATTCGGTAGGTGCCGCCAGCTTGGATGACCAAAACGCGATTTTGGTGTGGGCGGGCGTCGGCCGAGATCAGGCACAGATCATCAACCGCTTGATCGAAGAAGAATTCACGCAGAAAACCGAGATCCCGGTTGTGTTGAATTTGGTTACGGGCGATGCCACGCTCATAAAAGCAACACTTGCCGGCAAAGGCCCTGACGTATCGTTAACGGTTGGTGCGACCACTCCCGTCAATTTGGCGGCGCGTGGGGCATTGGTCGATCTGAGCAAATTTGATTTATCAAAAATCAAGTCTGAGACTTATGATTCCGCATGGACGCCTTTTGAGTATCAAGGCGGCGTGTATGCGGTTCCTGAATCGCAAAATACCGAGTTTTTCTTTTACCGTACCGATGTGTTTGAGTCGTTGGGATTGACACCGCCCGAAACATGGGATGATTTTTACCGTATGTTGGAAGTGTTGCAGAGCAAGAATCTGCAGTTCGGTTGGCCGGAAGGGAACGCAGTGAATCAGGGAAGTTCTCTGGCTGTGGCTTCGTTTGCCCGCTTCTTATTCCAACGCGGCGGACAATTCTATAATACGGAATTAACCAAAACCATGTTTGATACGGAAGAAGCGTATTCCGCATTTGAACAGACGGTGGAACTGTACCGTATTTACGGTATCAGCCGCGAGATCAGTTTCTTCAACCGTTTCCGCAGCGGTGATGCTCCTGCCGGTGTATCGTCGTATCTCTTCTATACTCAGTTGATTGCCACGGCACCGGAGATCCGCGGCCTGTGGGACTTCACGCTGATGCCCGGTACGCGCCGCGAGGACGGAACCATTGACCGTACACAACTTGGCGCGTCTACCGGTTGTGTTATGATGGCTTCGGCAACCAAGCGCGGTGTTGACGATGAAGCATTCCGATTCATTGAGTGGTGGTGCGGTGCGGATGCACAAACTGCCTACGGAAAAGAACTGGAAGGTATTTTGGGTATTATCGGCCGAATTGCTCCTGCCAACCGTATTGCGCTTCGCAATTATGGCTGGACCGAAGAAGAGTTAGCCACCATCGAAGCACAGTTGGAGCAGGTTCGCAACAACCCCGAGGTGTTGGGAAACTACACGGTGGACCGTTCTTTGACCACCGCACTGCGTGCCGCTATCGCCGATGAAAACACGCCGCGCCGTGCGCTTGCCATCTATAATAAAGCGATTAACGATGAGATCACGCGTAAGCGGATCGAGTTTAAGTTGGATTGAAAGGGGGAGTCATCTTGAAACGTCCGTATGGATTATCTCGTAAAGAGATGAAAAAGAATATACCGTTTTATGTGTTGTTGGCTCCTTTTTTCACGTTGTTTTGTGTGTTCATGTTGATTCCGGTGTTGGCAGCAGTTCTGTTGAGTTTTACGGATTTCAACATGGTGCAAACGCCGAATATTGTCGGCTTATCAAACTACGTACGTATCTTCATTGATGACGAGATCTTTATGATCGCTTTGAAGAATACGTTGATTTACGCCGTGATTACCGGACCTGTCGGCTTTTTGATCAGTTTTGTAGTTGCATGGTTGATCAATGAAATGCCGCGTGCGGTACGTACCGGTGTCACCTTACTCATGTACGCGCCTACCTTGGCGGGTAACGTGTATTTTGTGTGGCAGTATCTTTTCTCGTCCGACAGTGCCGGCTTCCTGAACAACTTGTTGATTCAATTCGGCGTGATCACAGATCCGATCACGTGGTTGACGGATGCCAAATACAACTTCGGCGTAACGCTGATCGTTATCATCTGGTTAAGTTTCGGTACCGGTTTCTTGTCGTTTGTTGCCGGTTTGCAGGCGTTGGATCCCAGTTATTATGAAGCGGCGGCTTTGGACGGTTTGCGTAACCGTTGGCAGGAACTGTATTACGTTACCCTGCCGCAGATGGGCCCGCAGTTGTTATTCGGTGCCGTTATGCAAATTTCCAGCGCGTTTGCTGTGGGGTATCACAACAAAGCGTTAACCGGTTTCCCCAGTACGGGTTATTCCACACATACCATTTTGTTGCACAGTTTGGATTACGCGGATAACCGTTATGAACTTGGTTATTCGTCAGCAATCTCGGTGGTATTGTTCCTTATGATGATTCTATCCTGGGTTTTGATCCAGAAAGCCCTGAAGAAATTTACAGATTGACCGATAGTGAGGAATGGTGAAGCAAATGAGTACAATTACAGCTTTATATCAGCGGATCCGATTCAACTATCGGTCTCGCAAACGCGTGCGTCTGTCCCGTTCTGCCGGCGGTACGATCGGGATCTTCCTGTTTTTGTTGTTGGTATGCTCATTCATGGCGCTGCCGTTGGTGTATTCCATCCTTCAATCGTTAAAACCGTTGGAGGAGATCTTCGCATACCCGCCGCGTTTCTTTGTGTATAACCCAACACTTGATAACTTCCGCCAGGTTTTGTCGCTGACGGATAACTTGTGGGTGCCGTTTTCCCGTTACTTGTTCAACAGCTTTTTTGTAACGATTCTCGGTACGATTTTGTACGTGTCGTTGTCATCCATGGCGGCGTATCCCTTGGCGAAAGCGCGCTTCTTCGGCAGCAAATTCGTCAACCAATTATTTGTGTGGACGTTGTTGTTTATAGCGGAAGTTACGGCGATCCCGAAATATTTGATCGTGGCAAAGCTCGGCTTGGTCGACAGTTATTTCGCCATTGTATTGCCGTATCTGTCTTCCACGATGGGGGTTTTCTTGATGCGCCAGTTTATGGTGGCATCCATTCCGGATTCCACGTTGGAAGCGGCACGTGTGGACGGTGCGTCGGAATACCGTATTTTCGGTCAGATCGTATTGCCCAGTGTAAAACCTGCCTGGATGACGCTGATCATATTTGCATTTAAAGATTTGTGGAACGCCGGTACGTCGGCAGAGTACATATACAGCGAAAACCTCAAGGGGTTAAACGCAGTTATGTCGTCCATTTCTACAGGCGGTCTCGGCCGTACCGGTGCTGCGTGTGCGGTTGCCGTATTGATGATGATCCCGCCGATCGCGATCTTTATTTACTCACAGAGCTCTGTTATGGAAACCATGACACACTCCGGCTTGAAATGAGGAAATGCAAATGAAGAAAAAATGGATTATCGGAGTGGTGGCAGTAGCATGTTTGCTCTCTGTCAGTCTTTCCGTCGGAGCCAAATCGATATCGTATACACCGTACCAGGGGTACGAGTATAACGACTACGGTGAGTCTACCGCAACGCCGGTCGGCTACGTACCGGATACACGGTTTGACAGCAGCGATATGGGACTGGAAGTGCCGCTGGACGCACCGCAGGATTTTTACTATGACGGTAAAGACAGTTTTTATATTTTAGATAGCGGTAACGGCCGTATTGTGGAATTGAATGCTTCATTGCAAGTCAAAACCATTTACGATACGTTCGTGACGGAAGACGGTGAAGTGAAGGATATCACCGGTGCGACCGGTCTTGCGTTAAACAGCAAGGGCGATTTTTACATTGCTCATCCGGATGATTATGAGGTTATCAAAATCGAACGTGCAACGGGAACTGTTACGCAGGTGATCACCCGTCCGGACGAAAAACTGTTGGATATCGATTCACCGTTTATGGCGTCCAAGGTAACAGTGGATAACCGTGATCAATTGTATATCCTGGTGGAGAGTATCAACAAAGGTGCTTTCGTGTATAACGCTCAAGGCGAATTTATGCACTTCTTTGGCAGTAACCCGATCGTGCAGTCGGCAGAAATGATTTATGACTACATCTGGAAACGGTTCATGACTAAGGAACAGCGTAAAGGTCTGACGCGTATCACGCCGACGGTGTTCAATAACTTTGACGTGGACGGTTACGGCTTTTTATATACCGTTACTTCCGAAAACGGCAGTACCGCCAAAAAGGGAACCGTACGTCGCCTGAACTATTCCGGTTCGGATATTTTGACCGAGGGTCTCATTTTCGGTGATCAGGAATGGGATCGCGGATTTTCTATCGGTTCTAAAAAGACGACGTTTATTGATGTGGAAATCGATAACGACGGTTATATCAATCTGTTGGATGCCGGTCGCGGGCGCGTGTTCCAATATACGACGAATGGCGAAGTTATTGCGGAATTCGGTACTTACAGCGAACAGACCGGTGGTTTTACAACACCGGTTGCAGTGGAAAGTATCGGAGATACCGTTTATGTGCTGGATGCCGGTAAAAATGCGATCCAGTCTTTCAGACCGAGTGATTACGGTAAATTGCTTCGCAAAGCCTTTTTGATGCTCAACACCACCGATACCGATGCCGCTTTGGATATCTGGTCTCAAGTGATGCAGTTGAGCACAAACAGCCAGTACGCATATTACGGAATCGGTACGGTTTACGACACATTGGGCGAGTATGAAAAAGCCATGGAGTATTTCAAACTTGCCGGTGCGCATGATGAGTATTCCAAGTCTTTGCGTGAATACCGTAAAGAATTTGTCAATGAACAGTACCTGTGGATCATTTTGGTTGTGATTGTACTGGTACTGGCAATCAGTTGGGTTGTCAAAGCCATCAAAAAGCGGTCTGTTCTGGTGGACGGCACGGCTTATTCGGCTTTGGAAACCAAGTATTTATTCCCGGTGTATACCACGTTGCATCCTGCGGATGGTTTTGCGCAGTTTAAAGATCGCAAAATCCATTCGTTGAGACTGTCGGTTCTGTTGATGGTCGCGTGGTTTTTCCTGGATACGTTCTCGTTCTTCTATACCGGTTATTCGTTTAATATGGATCGGCCGATGGATTATAACTTTGCCACAACGTTGTTGTTTACAATCGGTTTGATGGTGTTGTTTATTATTGCAAACTGGTCGGTTTGCACGCTTTTGAACGGTAAGGGTACGTTGAAGGAGATCACCGCCACGTGCTCGTACGCGTTGGTGCCGTATCTGATTTCCATACTGGTCAACACCTTGTTGTCCAATATTCTGACGGGCGAAGAAGCTGCGATCATGACCATTATTTCCGCAATCGGCTTGCTGTGGAGCGCATTGCTGTTGTTTATCGGTTTGCAGAGCATTCACCAGTACGGTTTTGCGGGAACGTTTTTCTCGATCATTTTGACCATCTTCGGTATGGCCATCATTTGCTTCTTACTGTTGTTGTTCTACACATTGGTGCAACAAGCGGTCAGCTTTATCAAATCGGTGTACACCGAATTGTCACTACGCTAAAGAGGGGGAGACGAACTTTGCTTAAACATAAAGTGTTCAGAGTAATTTCTCTGTTGTGCGTCATCCTTCTCGTGCTGCCGACGGCTGTTGTCTTTGCCGAAAAAGGCACCGAAAATACACAGCCTGCCCCGGCTGAATTGGAACAAGCAGGCTTGACCGAAGAAACCGAGGAAGCCTATCGGATTCGGTATGAGCAGGTGGCTTCCAATGATGAGAGCATTTTATATGCCGATATGCAAAAAGGTTTTTTCGCCTTGCAAAACAAAGCATCCGGTGACATTTGGTACAGTACGCCCAACGATTCCTTGCTGGATAAGATCAGCGGCGGTTCAGACAAGTGGACGGTTCGTTCGCAACTGACCATCGGCTTTTTGTACAAAGAGGATGTGGTAACAGCTGATTCAGCATCCAAAGCCAACAGCCAGTTGGGGTGTGTGGAAATGGATGGCGGCATTCAGGTGCAGAAGTTGGGTGACGGCATCCGCGTGACCTATCATTTCGTGGAAATCGGCATCACGATTCCGGTGGAATATCGGTTGCAAGGTGCTTCCTTGTCGGCAACGATTGACGTGGCCAACATTGATGAGGGGGACGAGTGCTTACTGACAGAGATCAATCTGCTACCGGCATTTGGTGCGGGTAACTGGCAAACGGAAGGTCAGTTATTGGTGCCGGATGGAAGCGGCGCGTTGATCGATTTCAACAACGGCGTTGAGTGTTTGCCGTATGAACAAATGGTGTACGGCAAAGATCAACTGAACTTTGTCGATATTGATTCTTCGGTTACGGAAGAGATCCGCTTGCCGGTGTTTGCCACATTGATGCCGAATAAGGCGTTAATGGGGGTCATCACACAAGGCGACGGCAGTGCTTCCATCCGCGCACTTAACGGTAACGAAGATCGCGGCTATAACGCGGTCAGTTCCATTTTTAAAATGCGTGCGCTGGATATCTTGTCCATGTTCAAAAACACAAGCAACCGCCGTGATTTGGCGCGCTTGAGCGGTGATACGGAACAGATCACTACTTACCAGGTCGTGTATACCCCTCTTACAGGCGCCGATGCCAATTACGTAGGCGTTGCCAACGTGTACCGTCAGTACTTAGTGGACGAAAAAGGGTTGTCCAAGCAGGCGGCTACGCCCGGTCTTGCTTTGAATATGTTGGGTTCCATTGACGTAAAAGCGGCCTTCCTTGGTATTGAATACAGCAAACAACAGTCGTTAACGACGTTTGAACAGGCGCAAGCCATTTTGTCTGCGTTGAAGGAGCGGGGGGTTGATTCGCTCTCTGTTCGGTATCAAGGATGGAGTAATTACGGCTTGTTGAATAAGAAAGTGCCCACCAAGGCGAAAGCGTTATCCAACCTTGGCGGGAAAAAGGCGCTGAACATCCTGAATGCGTATGCTACAGATAACGCGATCGCCTTGTATCCGGATGTGGACTTTTTGCGGTTTCGTTCCGGCAGTAAAAAACAGTCGATCAAAACCGCGTTCAATGAAGTGGTATATCACACCGAGCGTATGCGGTCGGTATTTGCGACCAAATTGGAATTAACGCCGTATCGGTTCTTGACTCCTCAGAACTTAAAAACGGTCACAGATCGGTATTTGAAGTCATATAGCGGCACGGGGATTTCGGCTATTTCGCTCGGTACTTTGGGTGAATACGCGTATTCCAACCACTCGCAACACGATGGCTTCCATCGGTATGATTATCCGGAAACGGTGGCGGCGGTTTTGCAGAACTACCGCGACAGCGGTCTTGCGTTGTCGGTAGAAGGCGCCAACGCCTTTGCGGCGGTATATGCCGCCCGCATTTACAACACGCCCACACTGACAAGCGGATATGATATGTTCGATCATGAGATTCCCTTCTATCAGATCGTATTCCACGGTTACACAACGATGACGGCTATGCCGATGGCCCAAACGACCGAGGCTGCTGTCAACTTCCTGAAAGCCGTTGAAAGCGGCAGTGAGTTGTTGTTTGACAGCATGTACGAATCTTCTGCCTTGTTGACGGGTACGCGTTACGATCACTTGTATGCAACACAGTATACCTTGTGGATGGATCAAGCAGTGGAACTGTACACCCGTTATCAACCGTTGCTCAAAACGATCTACGATCAGACGATCGTTGCTCATACCGAACTTGCATCGGACGTGATGCAAACCACGTATGAAAACGGCGTATCGGTGATCGTGAACTACAGTAACGTGGATTACGTAAGCGATTCGCTGACGGTTAAACCGTTGGATTATGCGGTGCAGGAAGGGGGAGCGGCAGCGTGAAAAAGTTAAAGCGTATGAGTTTGACAACTCGTTTGTCTTGGACGGGTTTTGCGTTCATCTCTCCTTTTGTGTTGGGCTTCCTGTTTTTCTTCCTGGAACCGCTGCTGCAGTCACTGCGTTTTGTGTTCAGCAAAGTGGACGTTACGTTGGACGGATACCATACAACGTGGTTGGGAATGGAGAACCTGCGGTATATCTTCCGTGAGGATGCAACCTTTTCACAAAATTTGGTGACGAGTGTCAGCAATCTGGTGTGGCAGGTACCGATCATTCTGGTGTTTTCCTTGTTTTTTGCCATTATTCTGAACCAAAAATTTGCTGGCCGTACCGTAGTTCGGGCAATTTTCTTCCTGCCGGTTGTTATTGCTTCCGGTTTGATTCTGGAGATCATCTCGGGTGATGCTGCCGCCGGTACGGCACTTGCAGGCGATGTTGTGGCTGCCGGTGGATCTTCGTCACAAAACGACGCACTGCAGGAATTGCTTTTGAATTCCGGGTTGAACAGTGAATGGATCAACGGTATCACCAAGGTTGCTAACAGTTTGTTTGATCTGACGTGGATGACCGGTATCCAGATGATTATTTTCTTGGCGGGTCTTCAGAGTATTCCGCATCCCTTGTATGAGGCGGCTTCCATTGAGGGTGCCACCGCATGGGAGAGTTTTTGGAAGATCACGTTACCGATGTTGACTCCCATCATTCAATTGAACCTGGTGTATACCATCGTCGATAGCTTTACCGATGTCGGTAATACCGTCATGCAACAGGTAATGAAGAACCAACAATTGGTTCGTTATGGCTGGACCGCCGCCATGTCCTGGGTGTATTTTGTGATTATCGCGGTAATTTTGGTCGTTGTGTTTGTGGCGTTTTATCTCATAGAGCGAAACACCGAAAAGTCACACGCGTAACGGGGGAAAGGAGAGAATCAGCATGTTTGATCGATATAAATCCATGATCAAGCACCGCTCGTATAAGAATCCGCAGGTTGTACGGGACAAGATCTTAAGTTCTGTTTTGTGGATCTGCCGTTGGGTGTTTATACTGGCGTTGTGCTATTTGTTCTTGTTTCCCATGTTCTTTCTGATTTCCACCTCGTTGCAGGATCCCTCTTCGGTTAACGATCCGAGCGTTATCTTTATCCCAAAACTTATTTCGCTGGACAGTATTAAAGAGATGATCAGCATCTTAAACTATTGGGATTCGGCGCTGTTGACTTTGGAAATTGCCGTTTTCAGCACGTTGGCATCGTTGGTTTCCTGCTCTTTGGTCGGATACGGTTTTTCCCGTTTCAATTTCAAGTTTAAGAATGTGTTCTTTGTGCTGGTGATTTTGACCATTATCGTACCGCGGCAGGTTATCTTGCCGTCACTGGCACTGAACTTCCAATTCTTTGATTTCGGCGGTGTGTTATCGCTTCTTCCCGAAGGATCGGACTCCATCAATTTGGTCAATACCGTTTGGACGTTTGTACTGCCGTCGTTGTTTTCAACAGGCTTGCGTTCCGGTGTGTTCATCTTCATTTTCCGTCAGTTCTTTTTGGGACTGCCCAAAGACCTGGAAGAAGCGGCGCGCATCGACGGTTGCGGTGCGATTCGCACCTATGTGCGCATCATTGCACCGTTGGCCGTTCCGGCTTTTGTAACGGTGGCTTTGTTCTCCTTTGTATGGCATTGGAACGACCTGTATTCGTCTTCCATGTTCTTCTCATCCGAGATCAAGCCTTTGATGCCGCTCCTGGATAATTTGAGCGTTTTGATTGACCGTGCAGATATCGGTACAACCGCCTATTCGGCGCGTACATACATGGCATCTGCGCCGTTGCTTGCGGTATTACCGCCCCTTATCTTGTATATCTTTACACAACGGTTCTTTACGGAAAGTATTGAGCGTTCCGGTATCGTTGGTTAACAGATATAAATACAGTCAGTTAGAGTGAAAGGAACACGTGTTATGAAACAATCTGTAAAGCGTTTCTTTAAAAATCTCAGCATTTTATGCGTGCTCGTTGCGGTGTTGTGCGCGGCACTGCCCGTTTTCGGCGCATCGGCCGCGGAAGGTACAACGTATTATGTGGCGGTAAACGGAACGGGTGACGGTAAAAGTGAAGATGCACCTATGTCTTTGGAAAAAGCCAATGCCACCACGTTAAACGGCGGTGACAGTATCCTGTTCCGTCGCGGCGACACTTTCTACGGACATTTTGAGCCGTCGGTCGGTAACGGCGCCGGTAACAAAAACCGTGTGGATATTGGCGCTTACGGCACGGGCGAATTGCCGATCTTCAGTAATGCGAAGATCATCAGTTCTGCCTGGACCAAAGAAGGGGATTTCTATTCGTTTGATCTGTCTAAAAACGGCAATTATGCCGGTGTTAAGACTGATAACGCCAATGTGGGTTATATGGAAGATGGCGATGGTGTCAAACACGGTATCCGTTGTAAAGACGCAGCATCTTGCGCAAACGAATATGATTTTTATTGCGATCATACCGCCAATAAGATCTATGTAAAGAGCACCAAAGATCCGTATGAGGCTTTGGGTACACTATTGTTGAACACGCATGATACGTCCATGTTCCGTTTGAGCGGTAATATGAACGTTCACGATATTCATTTCAGAGATTGCGGTTACGGTATCAGTTGGAAAAAGAGCAGCGATCTTTCTGAAAACAAAAACGTATCGGTATATGATTGCGTATTTGACAACATCGGCGGCAATATCATCGGTGATGTCAAGGAGTTTATCAAAGCCGGTAACGCCATTGAGTTTTACAGTACCGGTTCGAATGTTTTAGTGGAAAAGAACCTGTTCCGTGATGTGTATGACGTTGCGTTTACTTTGCAGGGCAATACCCCCGGTAACTGGCGTGACGTTACGCTTCAACACAACGTGTTTGTCAATAACACGCAGGCGATCGAGTTTTGGTGCGGCGGTACCGAAAAAGAAAGTAAAGGTATTGTCAATTTTGTTTTCAACGAAAACATTTGCTTGAACCAAGGCGAAGGCTGGGGTACCACAGCACGTCCGAATAAATTCTCCGCCACCGATGTACTGGCATACGGTTACACTGTGGCAAACTGGCAAATGACGATCACAAACAACACCTTTTTCCACTTGGGAACAAAGGGTGCCGGTTACGTCATGCCTAAAGATTCCATCAAACGGTTGCGCGCTGAAAGCACCATTGATAATAACCACTATTATTTCCCGAACGAGGGCGATGTGTTTGCTCGTTGGGAAAATACCAACGGCGGTTATTCGTATACTTTCGAAGAGTGGAAAAAGCCGATTGGTGCTTTCGGAGAAAAATCTGTCGATGTGGATAAAAACAGTACCATGACGGCGGTTGGCAACGGCGATACCGCCCAACGCGATATGATCAAAATTGCCGCTTCTTCGCTGGACTTTGACGAGATCGTCAACGCGGTAAAAGCGGCAGGCGTGTACACGCCCATTGAGTCGTCAAGTGAGGATACTACAACCACCACAGAACCGGATGCAACGGATGAACCTACCACCCCTGATGCAACGGACAAACCGACCGAGGGTGCGGTTTCTCCGTGGATCTGGGTGATTATTGCGGTCAGTAGTTTGGTATCGATCGGTAGTTTTGTGCTTCTCTACATACTCGTCATTCGGCAGAAAAAGTCGACCACTAACGAGTAAGTTTCCGTATTTGATGATGAAAAAACAGCCGAAATGTGCGTGCATTTCGGCTGTTTTAAGCAAGTGATGGGGGATAGGTTATGTCAGATATGAAGTTTCAACTTCCAAAAGAACGGCAGGGGTATCGCGCGTACATTGACGCCTTATATGAGGCGGGCCAATACTTGGATAAAGATGCGTTTTTAGAAGGCGTTGAACTGGTTGGTTCTGCGATGCGGCAGGATGTTATCGATGCGCCGGATACCATTACGGTAACGGGGAAGACCTATTATTTTTCCAACAACGGCAGCGATGATAACGATGGCTTATCACCGCAAACGGCGTGGGCTACTATGGACAAGCTGAATGCAATATCCGATCAACTGCAACCGGGTGACGCGGTCCTGTTTGAACGCGGCAGCATATGGCGTAAGCCAATCAGTTCGTTATGCCCCGCCAATAATCAGCCGGGCGAATATCTGCCAACGTATTTGTTCTTGGGACAACAAGGGGTCAGTTACGGCGCTTACGGTAAGGGGCGAAAACCGATGTTTAAGGGGTCGCCTCTCAATTTTGCCGATCCTGCGCTTTGGAAAGAAACCGATGTTGAAAACGTATATGTCTGTACCTATAAGTTCTCCAATGCCGGTGTGATTGCGTTGGATCATTGCGGTGAATACGGTCTGTATGACGAGCGGATCGCCTTCAAGGAAATGATCGACCGTCATGATTTTACCGGATGTACCGATTTTCGCCGTGACGAGAGTTATTATAACGATAACGATACCAATGCGTTATATTTTTATTCTCTGCACGGCAATCCCGGCGACCGTTATCAGTCAATGGAAATCGGCGGCCGATATAGTATCATTCGCAATGCCAATGCTGCATTGTATGAAAATCTGGAATTTTGCTACGACGGATATGGTATTACCGGTGGACCTTCCATGAACGTACGCGGTTGTGTATTTTATTGGTTGGGCGGCTGCCAGTTGCAAGCCATTACCGGTAAAACGGTGGTGTGCGGCAACGCGGTTGAAATTTACGGTGCGGTGGACGGCTTATACGTCGAAAATTGTTGGATGTACCAGTTGTGCGATACCGGTGTGTCGCATCAGTTGTGGAAATCGGAGGGTGAGTGTGTTCAGAAAAATATTCGCTTTGCAGGTAACGTGATTGAATACTGCCATTGGTCGATCGAGTTCAACAATCCGCCCTCAACCGACGGTACGACTCGCTATATTGAAAACTACGATCACTCGTATAATTACCTGACCATGGGCGGTTACGGTTGGGGAAGTGTCATGTTTGACCGACCGGACGGTGCAACGCTTTACAATTGTTTCGGTACGGCAGATACCGTAAATGGACGTTGTGAAAAGAACGTCTTCTATCGGTCAGCAGGATGCGTATACCGCATGCGCTTTGACGGGGATAAAAAAATTGCCTATAAACACAACATTCATCTCCAACACAAAGCGAACAAAATTGGGTATTTGTTTGACGGCGACTATCCGTACACAGACGCCGGAAAAGACCTGCTTTTACAGCGTACCAATCAAAAAGATCCGTTGTTCTTTACACTGTGATTTATGAAAGAGAGCCCTCCGTGTAACACACGGAGGGCTCTTAATTTTTACGAAAAGAACGAACGTTTGTCAAATCTTAAAAGAAGTAAAATTTTATGATAAGTACTGCTATCGCCTTTTTGAAAAAAACTTGATAAAATGTATTTGGGTACGTGTACCCAAAATCCGTAAATCGAATGAATGTAGTTAACGCTTTTTAATGCTTTTTCCGCGTATCTTTTTGTATACGCAACATAGGTGAGCGGCGTCATAAAATCCCAGCCTTACAGCAATCTGTTCCAGTGTTTGAGAGGTGTTCAGCATTTCTTCTGCATACATAACGCGTACACGGTTTCGGTATGCCGTTGGGGGAATGCCGCCGGAATACTTTTTGAATCGCCGCACAAACGTGCTTTCGCTCATATAGCAGAGGTTCGCCAGTGCGTGTACGGACAGACTGTTTTCCGGATGATTCTCAATGATGTTGATAGCACTCAGAATATCTTTATACGTATCCGAGATACTGGTCGTATCCTTGCCGGACAAGAACGTATCCAGCAAATAGAACAGTTCCCGTTGCATTTTGAGTTTCCCTGAGTTTTCACGCAGTACCGCAAACAGAATGTTGTGGAAATGTTCAAGCAACGTTCCTTTGAGATCGTGGTAAATGATTTTGATGGAATCGTTGATTGCCAGTACTTCGCCGTTGGGATCGCGTAATTGAAACGAAACGCCAATACCGCAAGACTCGGTTACGGTGTCAATAGTGGTACTGCGATACCGATAACCGTCCGGGATGAAGACAACGTCCGCTTCTTGCAAACTCAGCAATAAACGATTATGACGGTAATAATGACGTGACCCTTGGATTTGATAGTAGATCAGATTCTTGGATCGTCCCAGTTTTTCATAGTCAAATTCCGGTGGGCTGTTGATATCGGAATACGCAACGGCAATATCGGTGATAACAAAATCCGTATTGCATAACGATTCGAGTGTCACCGTTTTCATCTTGCCGCCTCCTTTTGAGTTGTTTCGTTTGTCCCGATCATATCATAAGCGTGATTATTTTACAAGCAATATTTAAAAATGTGCTCTAAAAAGTTCAGATTTCGTATCAAAACCCGAATTTGAAAACAGAAGTTTTCCTCGGTATATCAAGGTAAACACGTGTTTTTTGATGATCACGGTTGGCGAAAATAACCTGTGACGGAAATATACAATAAATCTACCGATATATAGAGTGAAAAAAGGTCGTCTAAACTGTACAATTTAGTTGGGGTAGTGTCCCCAATTGTACAGAGGAGGTTCAAATATGATCTTGCGTAACGGATGCGTTGTTACTCCGTTTGAGATTCTCCGTAAAGCGGATGTTAAAATCGAAGACGGTTATATTACAGAAATCGGCAACGTAACCGAGAGTGCCGGTGAAACGATTTACGACATGCACGGTGCTTATATTTGCCCTGGATTTGTCGATATCCACACACATGGTGGGTTTGGCGGGGACTTCATGGATGCAACGGATGAGTCTTTTGATAACGCGTTGCGTTTTCACGGTGTGTACGGCACAACTTCCGTGGTTCCCACATCGGTTACGGCGCCGTTTGAACAGATTGAAGCAATGCTTAATACGGTACGCCGTTATCGAAGCCAAACACCGAAGACTTGTCGGGTGTTGGGTGCCCATCTGGAGGGCCCTTATCTTTCGATGAAAAACAAAGGCGCACAAAAGCAAGAGTTTATCCGCGTTCCGGCGCGTGATGGATATGCGATTTTTACCGAGAATGCTGACATCATTATTCGCGCTACCATCGCTCCCGAGTTGGAGGGTGCAGCGGAAATGACAAAGGCTCTGACAGAAAAGGGGATCGTCGTATTCGGCGGTCACGATGACGGCGAGCGTGATCTGATCATGCCGGTCGTCGATGCAGGCCTTGCCGGTTGCACGCATTGGTATTGTGCCATGTCGGTTGCGGCAATGCGCAACCAGGTTCGCAGTGTTGGGTTGATGGAGATCGGCTTGATCGATGATCGGCTGACGTTGGAACTGATTGCCGACAATCACCACCTTCCTCCGGAATTGGTACGGTTGGCGTACCGTTGTAAAGGTGCTGAAAAGATCTGTCTGGTTTCCGATTGCTTGCGTGCAGGCGGTATGCCGATTGACGGTAAACTGTATTCGCTGGGCCTGCTCGGTGATGAAACCGCTCAACGGTTCAAGGTGGCAGACGGCGTGGCGGTCTTGCCGGACGGTACGCGGTATGCAGGCAGTATTCAGCCGCTTTCGCAAATGGTACGCAATCTGGTCTTGGATTGCAATGTACCGATGGTGGATGCCGTGCGAATGGCATCCCTCACACCGGCAACGGTGGTGGGTATGCAAGACTGCATCGGTTCGGTAGCGGTCGGTAAATATGCCGACCTGTGTATTTTGGATAGTAATTTGCAGGTGGTCAACACCATGGTGAACGGTCAGTTCTTATCCTGATCGCGTTTTCGTAACGGAGGTAACGTCACATGAACAACACATATTACTGCTCTCCCGAAGAGTTCTTGAAAAACAGTCGCATTCCCGTCCGTGTTATGGATGAAGCGGATATGTACGAGGAAATCGCCGAGATCATGGTGGATACCATTGTGAAAAATGAAGGAAAGCAAACTTTCATCATTTGTCCGGTAGGTCCGGTGGCACAGTATCCGCTGTTTGTCAAAAAAGTGAACGAGCGCAATATCAGCCTCAAAAACGTTTGGATGATTAACATGGATGAATATCTGACGGATGAGGATCAGGCAATTTCGCCGGACAGTCCTCTCAGTTTTGTCGGGTACATGGAGCGCAACGTTTTCTCGCAGATCAAGCCCGAACTTCGTATGCCGGATGAGCAACATTTGTTCCCGATGCCCGGCAAGGAAAAAGAGTTTGATGAATTGATTGAACGTTTAGGTCCCGCGGATTGTTGCTTGACCGGTGTGGGTATCAACGGTCACATTGCTTTTAATGAACCGCCGGAAGCAACCGATCCCGTCACCGACGAAGAATATGAATCCATCGGTACCCGTTGTCTGGATCTTTCCAAAGACACGATCGTGAATAACGGTTCCCGCAAGGTTTTCGGTGCTTTGGATGTCATGCCGAAACGGTGCATCACGATGGGCATGCGTCAGTTGTTGGCTGCCAAGAAATTTAAAGTTTATCTGTACTGTGATTGGCAGTGGGGTATCATGCGCAAGATTGCATTGGAGCCCCCAACGCGTTTAGCACCGGCTTCCTTTTTGCAGAATCATCCGGACAGTGAGATGGTCATTACCCGTCAACTGCTCGAAACCATGCTGTAAGAGGTCTGTGTATGAAACTGGGTATTTTGTTGCGCGTGACAGATATTAACGCGTGTGAAGAAAAATTCAAGCAGTTATCCGATATGGGATTTGCCGCTTGTCAGCTGGTTTTTAAACCGGCGGTTTATACCAAAGAAGATGCCCAACGGATTCGCTCTGCTGCCGACCAATACGGTGTGGAGATCACGGCACAGTTCTGCGGGTATCATGACGAAGATACGGTGTGGGACAATTATCACGGCTTTTACACCTCCGGTTTGAACGTACCCCTGCATCGGGAATCCCGTTTGAACTATTTGTACCAAGCCGCCGATTTTGTCAGTTGGCTCGGTATCACGGATATGGTGATTCATGCCGGCTTTGTGCCAAACAATCCGTTTGCACCGGAATACGGTCTTCTCAAAACAACGTTGCATTTGTTGGCAACGCATTGCAAAAAGCGCGGCGTTAACGTCTTGCTGGAAACCGGCGGCGAATCACCTGTTACGTTACTGCGGCTGATTCGTGAACTCGGTCACGATAACGTGTTTATCAATCTCGATCCCGCCAACATCCTGATGTACGGTTACGGAAATCCCGTGGACGCGGTGTACACGTTCGGACAATATGTTCGCAATATGCATGGCAAAGACGGGTTACCGCCCACCGATCCTTACAAACTCGGTGATGAAAAACCGGTAGGTGAGGGAATGGTTGATTTCAAAACCTTACTTTGCAATTTACGCAAGATCGGTTACGATCGGTACATCATCATTGAACGTGAGATCACCGGTGATCAACAGATTGCGGATATCTTGAAAGCGAAAGCATATTTTGAAAACCTGTTGTCCGAACTGGACTGATGTGAAAAGAGGCATTTTTCGTGAAAATCGGCTTTATTGATTATTATCT
>JAFSIB010000088.1 GCA_017440005.1 Clostridia bacterium | reverse complement strand
TGTTGGCGCTGGTACTGGTATGGGTGATCGCGTTGGAGTTTGTGGCGTTTATGCGTTTGAACGACTATCCCTTCCTCAAAGCACTGGGTGTTGCGGTGGTCGGTATTGTTTCTGTTTTATTGATCTGGGCAATTGTTTTACTGCTCTTTGTGTTCACGTATCAGGCGTTCTTGTTCTTCAAAGAAGTGTATTTGGAAATCAAGAACCAGCAGCTATTCACATAAAGGAGGGGGCTTCCCGTGGTGACTGTGCGTAAAGTGGCGGCATTGGTATGTTGCCTTTGTATGTTGCTTTGTTTGGCCGGCTGTAGCGGGCAGGCCATTCAGGCGGAACTGTTTTTCGCCGAACAAGACAACAATGCAAATGCGCCGGTATTGGAAGCAACGGAATTGACGTTGCTTGCGGACAACGGCGTGTATACCATGGAATATGATCCTGCCGAGGATCGCGTGAATTTCCGTTTAAAGGAAACCGAAGAGTTGCTGTGGTCAACCGGCGTGACCGAAGAAGAATACGGTCAACCCGTTGAAAACCAAATGACGCTGCGGGCGCTCAAGCAACTCCTCAACTTGAAATATACCGACTTTGGAAAACGCAGTGGTGCTGTTCACAATGCCAGCAATGCTTGTGAAACAACGTTGCGCCGTATTGAGGATGGTATCCGCTTCGATTTCGAGTTTTCGGATTATGATATTGAGATATCTCTGGAATTAACCTTAACCGAAACCGGTTTTACGGCGGCAATCCCGAAAAACGCCATTAAAGAAAGCCGCAAGTTTAAAATTACCGGTTTTGACATTCTGCCGATGTTAGCGGCAACTCCCAGCGGTACAGATGGTTATATCTTTATGCCGGACGGTTGCGGCGCTCTGTACCGTTTCGGGAAACCGACGACCGGAGAGACCATGTTGTCGTTGGATATTTACGACGATATGTTAATGGATTTAGACAAAGCCGCAGAGGATGCGGCAGCAGGTCATCGCAAAGCCGCTGCTCCGGTATATGGAATCAAACATTCGCAAAAAGCATTGTTTGCCAACATGGTATCCGGTGAAGAGAATTGTTCAATCATTTTACAGACCGATGGCGGCGTGTATAAAACCAACCGCGTTTATCCGGCAGCCCGTGTGCGTAAGCAGTATGCGATGACCGCTGCCAACGGCAGTGAAGTATACGCCTATGAAAAAGAAAACAATACCAGCGATATCCGCATTGAGTATACCTTCATCAACGGCGAGAACTGCGGGTACAGTGAAATGGCTGCAGCGTACCGTTCGTATCTGCAAAAGAGCGGAAAACTGAATACTTCCATTTCTGCGTCGGACACCTATCCCATGGCGGTGGATTTCCTGCTCAATATGCAGAAAAGCTCCATGCTGTACGATGAAACCGTTACAACTGCAACATTTGAGCAGATCTCGCAGATGCTCACGGAATTGACAGACGGCGGCGTGTCCGTATCCAACAGTATTTTGTACGGTTGGCAGAAAAACGGGTACTATGCCTACCCATCATCCGGCGACATTTCGGCAGCGGCAGGCGGCAAATCGCAGTTGAAACGTCTGCTTGATACGGTGGGCAATACCGACTTCTATCTGTTGCAGAATTATGTCAATGCCACGGTTGGACAAAAGGGCTTTTCCACGTATACAGACGTGGTGTATCAGATTGACAGTATTCCGCTCACAAATGAAGAAGAGGATGCGTATTTGCTGAATCTCAGCACGCAGAATAAGCGCCTGGAAAACGATATCCGCACCTGCACATCTCTTGGTGTCGGTCTGGCGACCGAGGGGTTGGGTAGTTTACTGTATGAGGACTACGAAAAGACCCGCCGTGTGACACGGTATGGTTTTAAGCAGCAGGCCGCCGATGTGCTCAAAAAGGCGCGTAATGCCGGTGTGTTAACGGCGACCGATGGGTTTGCGCCGTATTTGTTGGCACAGACTGACTATGTATTTAATCTGAGCGCAAACAGTTCTCAGTATATGTTGTTGGATGAAGACGTTCCGTTTTTGCAAATGGTTTTGCACGGTCACGTTGCGTACAGCGATGCGGCACCGGGCAACCTGTCGGAAGATCTTTTGAAAACCAAATTAAAATGGATCGAATACGGCTATATGCCGACCTTTATGTTGACTTACCAAAACAGCGATCGCTTGAAAGACACGGCGTTTGATCTGCTGTTCTCTTCGGAGTATGCCCTGTGGAAATCCGAGATCGTGGGTATCGGTAAAGAGTTTACCGAGCGACTCAGCACGGTCTTTGACAGTGAAATGCTTCGTCACAACAAACAAGATGGTGTCGCACAAGTGCAGTATGCAAACGGCACCACGATTATCATTAACTACAATGAAACCGATGTGACGGTTGACAACGTGGTTGTCAAGGCAGAAGATTACACGGTCATCACCGGTTCCGCAAACTGATAAAAGGAAGGGGAAACCGCAATGAAAAAGGGGAAAAGCGGCTTACAGAAAAGGAAAGCAATCGTAGGCTATACCTTTATTGCGCCATGGCTGATCGGCTTTGGTGTGTTTTGCCTGTTTCCTGTTATCTATTCCTTGATCTTCAGTTTCTCGGAAATTAAAAACCCCACAACGTTTTCGTTTAATCTGGTAGGTTTCAGCAATTATCGGGATGCTTTTTTGGTGGATACCGAATTTTTGCCCAAGTTTTTAACCTCTGTGGGTGACACGTTGATCAATTTGGCGTTGATTCTGTTCTTCTCGTTCTTTATTGCCATTATTATCAACCGTAAAATCCGCATGAGAGGATTTTTCCGCGTGGTTTTCTTCCTGCCGGTTATTTTGGGTACCGGTTTCATTCTGGACCAGATTCTCGGAGAAAACCTGCAGGAGCAGTCCATCAACGTTGTGCGTGAATTGCTGTTTTCCGAAGAAGTTGTGCGCAACGTGCCGGCAAAGTTTTTGGAAATGGTTCAAGAATTGCTCAACCGCATTACCGTGGTGCTGTGGAATTCCGGTGTGCAAATACTCCTCTTTTTAACGGGCTTGCAAGGCATTCCCAGCAGCATTTACGAGGCGGCACGTGTGGATGCGGCAGGCGAGTGGGAACAGTTCTGGCTGATCACCTTGCCGCTTATGTCGCCGATGATCCTGCTTACCATCGTGTATACCGTGGTGGCAAGTTTTACCAATTCTTCCAACGTGGTATTGGCATACATCTTGGAGATTGCCTTTAAGAAAAATCATTTGGAATTGTCCTCTGCCATGGGTTGGATCTATTTTCTGTTCATTATTCTGTTCGTGGCATTGGTGTTTCTGTTTATGCGCAAGCCGATTGACCGCGTATCGGATCGGTAAAGGGAGGGATGAAGATGAAACAATGGCCTTCGCAGTCGTTTTCTCGTCGTGCGTCCCGCCGGAAGACGATCAAGAATATCGGCGCAAAACTGATACTGTATCTGATGTTGATTGGTTTGGCATTTGTGTTTTTACAACCCTTTATCTACATGCTTGTCAACTCGTTCAAAACGTATACAGACGTTATGAATATGTCCATCAAATGGGTCCCGCGTGAAGGCACGCTGGAAAACTGGAAATTAGCGGCAGAAGCGATCAATCTGGACACCACGTTCTTCAACTCTTTGTTGGTAACGTTGGTTTCCACGTTCGGCCATTTGCTTTCCTGCTCTTTTGTGGCGTATGGGTTCACACGGTTCCGTTTTCCCGGCCGCGCGTTGTTGTTCGGTTGCGTGATTTTCAGTATTGTGGTTCCCATTCAGACGTTGAGTGTTCCGCTGTACATGCTGTATTCCAACTTGGATTGGATCGGCACCTATTTGCCGATGATCGTGCCCACCTTTGTGGCAATGGGACTTAACGGCGGCATTTTCGTTTTCCTGTTCAGACAGTATTATTTGAGTTTACCTTCCTCGCTGGAAGAAGCGGCCGCTTTGGACGGCTGTAACGAATACAGCACCTATTTCCGCATTATTTTACCGTCCACCGGTTCCACGATGTTAGTTGCCTTCGTACTTTCGTGTGCATGGCACTGGAACGATTACTTTGAACCGGGTATGTACATTAACAATACCAAAAAGTATTTGTTGCCGCAGATGCTGCCCTCTATGTACGATTTCTTTGAAAAATTGGATGTTAACACCACGCAGGAATCACTGGAAATGGCAATGAAGTATCACACAGGTGTTATCATGGCCGCTACTTTGATTTGCGTGATCCCGCTGTTGGTCATGTTTTTGTTCTTAAACAACAAATTCATACAAGGCATTGAACGCACCGGCCTGGTGGAGTGATGGAAGGTGGATGATCGTATGGTACTGAAAGAGAAAATATTTGTCGGATCATTGGCGGCGCTCTTGGTGATCTCCTCGGTATTTACCGTGTTTTTCGGTATTCGGGTATGGAAACCGGCGCCGATGGTGGATATACCGTCCGCCGAAGAGGGGACCGTCACCCTTTCCAGCATTAAGGAAACCGAAACGGATTATGAAAACCAGGATTTTTCCGATAAAATCAAAGACGGTGTGCTGACGTTGGAAGCGTGCGGCGCGGAGAAAGACTCCCTTTATAACTACGGTCCGTTGATTCGCTCTGCTATTCGCACCGCCATTCAGAATGCCGGAACCGTGTTGGAGTTCCAAGCCGATGCAACTTACTATGCGGCACCGGTGGACAGCCCCAACAGTGCGGCAACCTTTGAGTTCGGTGAAGATGAGATTGATGGTCTGACGATCAAAGGCAACGGCAGCCGACTGATCTTACTGGATAATTTTGTGGGCTGTTTTAACTTCTCAAACTCCAATAACGTAACGGTGGAAAACTTGTCGATCGATACGTTAGAACCGCCGAACGCGCAGGGAACAGTCACGGCGTTTGACAAAGAGAAACAAGTGATGACAGTGGAAACCGATCGCGTGTATACGATGTTTGATGATCCGCGTTTGCAGGAGCGCCTGACGACCAAAGAAGCAAACGGTACGGTTCGTAACAAAAACAATCCTTACTTACTGAAAGAAAATTGCACCAACTACTATTTTGTTAACAGTTACAAAAAAATCAGCGACACGGAAATTCAGATCATGCTGGATCCGCAAACCGCTAACTTAACCAACAATTACATCGAAGTGGGCGATAAGATCACGCTCAATAACCGTAAAAACACCAGTACGTTTATTTTCAACTTCATGTATTCAGGCACGACTACGCTCAAGGATATTACCATTTACAACAGCGCCGGCGGTGGTATTGTCGGTTTGCAAAACTATGGGGATATGACGCTGAAAAACATCCAGATGATTCCGGATATCCGCAAAGGCATTTGGGCGTGCGGAACGGCGGATGGTGTTCACATACAAGCCTCCCGCGGAAAGGTGATCATGGAAGATTGCCTGTTCTCGCATTTGGTGGACGACGCCATGAACCTGTATCAGTGGTACGGCGATATCAGCAAAGTGGTGTCTGCCACCGAGTTTGATGCCGTTACCACTACCAGCCCGTTACAGGTTGGGGATACGATCGAAGTGATCGAACCCGGCACGGGCCGTTTGGTCGGCACCGCTAAGATCAAAGACCTCCAACCGCTTAACGGTCAGCGTGTTGATCGGGCGGCAAAAGTGATACTGGAAACACCCATTTCGGATATGCAAACAGGTGTTGAAACCGGCCGCTATTATTGGTATAATAAAGATAAGTCTTTTGTGGGTACGGAAATCCGTAATTGTACCTTCCAATACGGCCGCGGTCGTGGCTTGGTACTGTGTACCACCGATACGGTTGTGGAGAACTGTACGTTCACCTCATTGAGTAATCAGGCCGTCCAAGGATGGTTCAACGGAACCGAAGGATATGAGCTTCAGAATTTTGTGTTCCGTAACAACACGTTAACGGGTTGTAACTACTTAACACGGGAAGTGGATAACGGTCAAAACGGTATGGTTCAGATATCCACCAACAACAACGCGTATGTCCAATCCACTTACCTCACGCATAGCAAAATTGAAATTTCCGGTAACAAATTCACGGATTATCACGGATGTGCACTGGGTATCGGCAACTGCCGTGACGTAACCATCAAAAACAACGTATTCAATCAAAAAGAAGCTGCCAATGTATACAAGAAGAACAATTCCGTATATATCAGCAACAGTCAGGACGTGACCGTGGAAGACAACCGCTTCCAGGATGATAAACCCGGACTTACCGGTGCGATTCGGTATCGCGCGGCATCGGTTCGCAACATTGTCATTCAAAACAACACATTCGCTTGTGAACAAGCGTTGGAAATCATCAAAGAATAAGGAGAGAGTCGTATGAAACTGCTGAAAAAACTGAGCGCTATTCTGTTGGTGGCTGCCATGGTCATCGGTTGTTGTGCTTGCGGCAACGGCAACAGCAGCGATCTGGAGGGCAACACGTATGTTGCAGACTTCCCGATCGTGAAGGAGCAGGAGAAGCTGGAAATCATGACCGTTAAGCAGGTCAACCACGGTGATTTCGACGAGATGGGCTTCACCAGCTACTATGAGGAAAAAACCAACATCGATATCGAGTGGCTGGTTTCCGCCGATACCGAAGTGGACAGCAACCTCACGCTGATGTTCCAGTCCAAGAACTTGCCGGACGTGATCAGCTTGCCGCTCAACTTGTTTGGTTCTGACCGCTTGTTGAAATACAGCAAAACGGGCGATGTCATTGAGCTGAGCGAATTGATTGATAAATACGCTCCCAACATCAAAAAGTTGTTGGAAAACTCTCCGGAATTCAAGAGTGCGGCTACCGCGGCGGACGGCAAGATCTATTCGTTGCCGACCGTGAAAGGTCACTCAGAAGACCACGAGCGTTTCCCGCAAAAAATGTACATTCGTAAAACCTGGCTTGACAATCTTGGCATCGACGTGCCGAAAACCGCGGAAGAATTTTATGAAATGCTAAAAGCCTTCAAAACGGGCGACCCGAACGGCAACGGCCAGGCGGATGAGATCCCGTTTGCAACGCGCGGCATCGATCCTTCCTTCTTCGGCAGCTGGGGTATTTCCTTCAACTACAACAACGACGCGCTGTGCGTTGACGATAACGGCAAAGTTTCCTACGGCTATGCTACTGACGCTACCAAACAGGCGCTGGCCTTTTATAACCGCTTGTACAGCTTGGGTCTTTGCGAAAACTATGACAGCGACAGCAAGTGGAAAACGAAACTGAAAAACGGCTTGGTTGGTGTTTTCTATTATCTGGCGGACTTCACCGTTGTGGGTACGGACCTTGCGGATGAATATGTCATGGTAGAGCCGTTCGCGGGTTCTGCGGATACCAAACCGGTCATGTCGGTTTCCGGTTCGTATTATCCGAACGCCTTCATGATCACCAACAAATGTGAAAACCCGATTGCCGCGATCCGTTGGGTGGATTACCTGTACTCCACCGACGGTTACTATCTGGTAACCTACGGTCAGCCGGGTGACATGATCGAGCAAGATAAAGAAGGTCACTGGAACTACACCGATTACGACCGTTCCAAAGACCGTTTCACCTTTACCCCCGGCTTCGTGCTTCCGTATTACGTGGATGACGAAGTGCTCTCCATCTTCAACGATGAAGATGCGGAAGGCATGACCGATCTGGAAATTGCCAGCCAAGAGCTTATGGAAGAAACCAAAGAAACGTACTTTGGTAAATACGAACCGAAAAACCTCATTTGGATGTTGCCGTATGACGATCATGCTTTGGATGTGATCGACCAGTATTCCGATAACATCACAGAATACGCCAGCCAGATGATGGGCGAATTTGCCATGGGTTATCGCAATATCGACACCGAGTGGGATACCTACATTGCAGAGCTGAATAAAAAAGGCTTGGGCCTTGTTTTAGCAGAGTATCAGCGTCTTTATGATGCTACACATTAATTTTGCAAAAAAGCAGAAAGGGGAATGCCTATGAAACGCGTTCTGGGTATTCTGTCTGTCATCACACTCTTGTGCACGCTGTTGATGACGGGCGTTGTCGCGTCGGCAACGGGTTCCTATCAGTTGGATTTCTCTGCGCAGGATATGGTGTATGACAGCACAAACGCGGTATGGTCAAAAGCAGCAGGTGATATGAGTTGCTTAAACTACCCCGGTTATGCAGTAGTGGATACTGCTGCAAACGGCGGTGCGGCAGCAATTCGCAAATTTGTGGCACCCACTGCCGGTCCATTACAACTGGCTTGGGGTAACGGCGTCTATATTGACAACGGTCAAGGTAACTTGACGGGTGCTACCGTGCAGTTTGCCATCACCGATGCCTCCGGTCAAATTCTGTTCCCCACAAACGGGGATGTGGCAACCGTCACCGAGGGTACGCCTTTAGCGGTAAACCTGACGATCGATGCGGTTGCTGCCGGTGACGAATTCTACTTTGTCATTTTCAATCCTTCCGTTGACCGTTTGGTATGCGTTATGAATTTCGGCGTTATCGTAAACGGCGTCGCCTATTCGAACGGTAGCGGTTTCCTGTATGACGGCACCACACAGGGCGGCAACGGTTGGTATCACCAATATGCCGCGACCGTCACCAAAACCACCGTTGATGAAGCACTCAACAAAGTGGTTGCCCTCAACTTTACCGAGCAGGAAATGGAATACGTTTCCGCGAACGGTGCTTGGGGCGTTAACGGCAGTGTCTACGAAACGGCCTCTTGGTCCAACTGGGGTTATGTAGACCAAGTAAAAGCGAACATCCGCAAATTGGTCATGCCGCGTGCCGGTACCTTTAAGATTGAACATATCTGGGGAGTAAGCGGTGTTACGGTTCAAGATGCGGCACAGAGTTTTGACTTTGCTGTCTTGAATAAGGATAAAAAAATCGTTTGGCCGACTACCGGCGGAATGTTCCATGTTACGAGCACGACACCGGCTGCGGTCGACGTCACCTTGGACGTAGCGGCAGGAGATGCGGTGTATTTCGTATTCACCAACGGCTCTAATACGCCGACTGCCTATACCACGCACAGTATCATCTCGCTGGATGATTACACGACCCGTTTGGACAATGCAAGCGGCGGCTACGGTGCGGCGGATATCACCGCACAAGGCAATGGCGGCTGGTACTATCTGTACGCGGCGGATCTGACCGAAGTCAAAGCCAAAGATCTGCATGATCTGACCGCCCTGAACGCGGCGATTGCCGAAGCGGAAGGATATACCGATCTGAGCGGGTATACCGACGATTCGGCGGCGGCGCTCACAGCGGCATTGACCGCAGCCAAAGCCATCACCACGGCGAATACCCAGCCGGAGATCGATGCGGCAACAGCGGCGCTGAACGCGGCGATTGACGGATTAACCGTCAAAGCGCCCGTAACACCGCCTCCCGCACCGCCGACGTTACCGGCGGAAGATCCCGCCGACCCCACGGTGGCACTCAAGTTCACAGAACAACTGATGACGTATGAGAACACCTTGCAGGCTTGGCGTGCGGATGAAGCCAATGACTGCGTGATTACCCCGACCTTGTCGTTTACTCCGGCGCAAAACGCCAAAGTGGCGATCCGCAAATTCGTGGCACCGGTTGCCGGTGATCTGATCGTTGCCTGGGGTAACGGTATTTGCATCGATCGCGGTCAAGCGAACTTTGTGATTACCGATAAGTACGGCAAGATCATTTATCCCGAAAACGGCGGTAAAATCGTGTTGGATGCCGGCACACCGCATGTGTTGGAAAAGGTCTTTGCGAACGTTGCGGCAGGCGATGTTTTCTACTTCGTGGCGTATAACCAAACGGAAACGACCGCTGTTGTTACCATGCACTCCGCCATTAACCTGGATGGTACGGCGTATGCGGAAAACGGCAATTTGGCGAACTCCGCCAACACCCAAGGCGCAGGCGGTTGGTACTATGTGTATGCAACCGATCTGGTTGAGGTAAAAGCCTCTGCTTATAAAAATCTGATAGCGCTTAACGAGCAGATTGCGTCGGCTAAGGCTATCCCCGAAACGACCTTAAGCTTATATGCAACGGAAACGGTCACGGCTTTCCGCAGTGCGTTGGCAGCGGCCGAAGCGTTGAGCGAAGCGAATTCTCAAGCGGAAATTGACGCGGCGACGTCGGCTCTGGAAGCGGCTATCAAAGCCTTGGTTCCCAAAGCCACCGCTTCTAACGTAAACAAAGTGGATATTACGTCTGCGACACCCATGACATTCCAGTCCCAGACGGGATATTGGACGGCGGCGGATGATGCGGCGTGTATTCTGACCGAACCTCTCAACTATGCAACGCCGGTCACTTCGAGCAACACGGCAGTCATTCGTAAACTGGTGTTACCGCAGGATGGCACGTTGCTTCTCAAGTGGGGCAACGGTGTGTATATTGATAACACCTCCGGCAACTACACCGGCGCTACCGCCGAGTTCGCCATTGCGGATAAAGACGGTAACATTCTGTACCCGAAAAACGGCGGCGTTGCCAAAATTGTGGAAGGCAAATCCCTTGAACTGGATTTGGAACTCCCCAACTTGAAAAAAGGCGATGAACTTTACTTCATCACGCACAACCCGTCCATGGCAAACGTGCCGGTGGTATACAATTTCGGTGTTACGCTGAACGGCGCCACCTCTTTGCAGACCGCAGGCGGCAGTCCTTACGGCACGAATGAGCAAGGACCGGTCTGGTACTACCTGTTTGCGAAGAATCTCACCTTTACCGTATCGGGTGCTGTTAATGACACCCCCGGCGATACCGATAACGGTGACGATGGCAACGATGGTGCCACCATTCCCGCCACGGGCGAGAGTGATATCAGTTGGTTTATCGGCATGGCGCTGGTATTGTCCGGTGCGGTGCTGGTGTTTGGTAAAAAACGAATCAAAGGAGGAGTTTGAACATGAAAAGAGCACTTGCTGTTTGTCTCGGCGTAGCTATGGTTGTGTGCTTACTCTGTGCAAACCTGACAGTTACCGCCGATGGCAAAACTTGGGTGGATTTTGATGATCAACTGATGCCCAGTTATTTAAGTGAGTATGGTTGGGAAGCTTGGTCCATTGATCCCGACACCCCGTACAATTGCGCTACATGGAATTCTTGGGGTTATACCCAGCAAAACGGCGCTTGGGCGATTCGTGAACTGGTGGTTCCCGGTTCCGGTACATTGACCGTTGAAGCCATCTGGGGTGCCGCCGGCTATTATCACGGCGGCAGCGAGGGTGATACCATCCAGTTTGCCATTGCCAACGGCGATAAGGAACTGGTGTATCCGGCTAACGGTGAGTTTGAAACCATTGAATACGATGAAAAGGTTAACCCGAATGCATCGTTTACGGTTTCGGAAGGTGAATCGATCTACTTCATCATCGGTAATCCGTCAAAAGCGAATCTGTCTTACTACATGGCATCCATCATCCGCTTGAACGGTACGCAGTTGCAGGGTACCAATGGTTGGCATTATGGCAACACGGACGGCATGAGTGTCCAAGGCGGCGTGAGCCAAAATGGCGCCAAATGGTATTATAAATATGCTAACTCTGTCACATTGACAACCGCTGATCCGAATGCTGACACCAACATGGGCGGCGGTGAGTACACTGTGAATTACGGCGATACGCTGACCGAAATGCACAAGATTACGGCAACTGCTAACGGCGGTTCGGATCCGAACAACGGTTGGTTAGGTAACGGTTCTTATAACCAGGTACCGTTTGCTGCCGGTATGGCTGTTTATTTTGGTAACAAGAAGGACGCTCATATTACCCGTTATACCGCGACGGCCGATGGTGATTTCAGGATCGGTTATGCCGGTATTCAACTGAAGGCATCTTCCGGCTATAAATGGGAAGATGGCACCGGTGTGGATTTCTGCATCGTGGATAAGGACGGTAAGGTCGTGTATCCCGAAAACGGCGGCGTGTTGCAACTGCGCGCCGGCACGGATAATCCGTTCGACAGATCCAAAGCAGTAGCGTTCTACTATTCCAACCTGCAGGCCGGCGATTATCTCGATTTCGTCATTATCCCGCGTGGTGATAATTTGGCGGCGAACTACGGCAAATATGTGTATATGGCCGGTAGTTTTACGCATCCGACGTCGGATGATCGCATCGATTCCAGTGGTCGCTTGTTCCTCAGCCACGGCGAGCAACAAGGTAGCCGCAACATCAAGATGTTTACGGCTTCTTCTGTTTCTGTGAACAAAGTTGCGGATGGCGAATGGGACGAATTTGTTAAGTTACAAAACGCCTTGACCGCTGCTCCGACCACGGCCGAAGTACAGGTCAAAATTCCGGAAACGGTTGCTGACTGGAAGGTTGGCACCATCATCTCCGATATGGAAGGCACCACCGGCAACGGTTTTGCCGTGATGATGGATACTTTTGGCAACCCGCGCTTCATCAGCGGCGGTTTCGACTGGACGGTTAAGAACGTGGATCTGCGTACCGGCGCTTGGACTCGCCTGACCTTTACGGTGGACACGACGGCCGGTAAAGCGTACTGCTATATCAACGGCGTACAGGTAGCAGAAACCGACGTTGTCGGTTCGCTGGCCGTTTCCGGTAAGGCACCGGTGATCGGTAACGATCGTGCGTATGCCTTTACGACGGCGTTTGAAGGTTCCATGAAAAAATTGGCACTTGCCACTACCGTTCGTTTGGCGGACAAAGTGACAAGCGAGATGACCGCTTCCGATGCGACCCATTACTGGGTACTCAACGGCGTGTATACTGACAAAGCGGGCGCTAACCACGGCACGCTGACTCAACTCAACGCCGATTGGTATGAAAACGGCAAACCTGCTGATGCGGCAGATGGCGAATACACCATCGTTCACATCGGCGACAGCCAGGTTGTGACCGACTTCTACGATGACGGTTACCAAGAGGTTACCCAGTGGATTGCCGATAACGCCGAGCGCTTGAACATCCAGATGGTGATCAACTCCGGTGACTTGGTTAACTACGCGGCGACTACTTCGCAGTGGGAAGACGCCGTTGCCGGTATGAATATTTTGAAAGATGCTCAGATTCCGTATGTGTACGCGCTCGGTAATCACGAGTATCCGGCCTCCGGTACGACTATCCGTACAAGCGAAGAGTTCAACGATCACTTTGATATCGTTGATCACCTGTTGCAAGCGAGCGGCAAGGATAACGAAACCAAGTTGGAGTATGCGTATCCGCGCATTGACAAGATCACTTCCGCAGAGGATCTGATGCTGCTCGAAAACAACACCACCGGTGTTACCTCTTACGGCAACACCTATGTTGAAACAATGGAGAATGCCATCTACACTGCTAAACTCGGCGGCAAACAATACGTCATTTTGGCGTTTGAATGCCAGCCGCGTGACGTGGTGGTGGATTGGGCCAAGACGGTGCTTACGAACATTGAGGCGGAATATGCCGCAGCCGGCACCGAAATTACTACCATCGTAGTGGAGCACGATTACTTGTCCTCCAGTGGTACGTTGGTCAACTACTGCTCTTGCTTCAATACGGCAGAGCGCAACATTTGCCACAACCCGTCGGAACTGTATACCAACTTTATCAGCCAGTTTGAGAGCGTCGAGTTGGTGCTGTGCGGCCACGTGGCAACCGGTATTGCGACGCGTACTGACATTGGTGCCAACGGCAACAAGATCGTTACGATCATGAACGACCAGTCGTACGAAGGCAACGGCGGTGAAGGCAACATCCTGCTGCTTCGTTGCAGAGAAGACGGCACGGTCATCAAGGCTGAATACTATTCGCCGATTCTTGAAAAGTACTACATTCCGCAGTATCAGTTCGATTTCGATACGGCTGCCGATAGTGACGTTGCTTTCAACCTGCCGACGATCTCCAACATGGAAAAATCCAATGGTAGCGACCGCTGGTACGTCAGTAACAGCACGGTTGGTACCATGCAGGGTGGCGCACTGGTTGGTGGTTCGCTGTTAGCAGCCTACAAAGACTATGCCGGTGTTCGTACCTTTGTACCTTCCGTTTCCGGTACGGTTTCTTATAAAACGGAAATCACCTATATAGGCGCAGGTGCTGCATCGGCGCTGGAAATGGCACTCTGTAAGGATGATGGCACGATTCTTTGGCCGACGACCGGTCAGTGGCACACCATTTCTGATAAGATTACCGAAACGGTGGAGTTTAAGGCAACTGCCGGCGAAAAGGTCCACTTGATTCTGCGTGCTATTGATGCGTCAGCAGTTACGACGCAGAAATACATTCAAGTGAAGTCGACCGTTACGGTTACCGATGAGGCCAATACTGCAAGCACGTACACCAGTACCGGTGCCAACACCGGTGTGTCGTACACGACGCAAGGTACTAACGGTTGGTACGCCGATTGGATCCGTTACGGAAGCAATATTACATTGGCGCCTGCCTCTCATACCGTTACCTACGGTGTTGACGGTGAAGGCGGCACTTTGAGTGCGGCTACCAGTGGTTTGAAGGAGACCGACAAGTGCATTGTGGCAGCCGGCGGAACCGTTCGTTTCACGGCGAAACCGAAGGTTGGCTACCGCATTGTGGGTTACTATGTTAACGGTCAGTATTATAAGGCAACGCGCCGTATCCTGACACTCCCGATGATCAAAGAGGATTTGAACGTTGTTGTGAAGTTTGCTAAAGACAAAGTCGAAGGCGATGCCAACGGTGACGGCGTGATCAACATTCTCGATATGGTCAACATGAATAACGGCATTGCGGATGACGCCGCGTTCACAGATAAGTCTGTCTGTGACTTGGTGGATAACATCGCTGCCGCAGACGGCGCCGATGTGATTGACGCCGATGATATCAAGGAACTCCGTCGGAGAATCCTTGAATAAAACGTAAAAAAGCTCTGTTCCCCGCGGCAATGCCGCCGCGGGGAACGGGTGCCCCCTTATCAGATGAGGAGCAACAACTATGGCAAAGCAATTTGTAAGGTTCTCTTATAATATTTCAATTGACCGCGATGACGGACCTTCCGATCAGAGCCGCAAGGTGCTCGGCTCCATGCTCGGTGTGTTTGTGGAAGGGAACGAACATCGTGAGGCGTGGATCGCCGTACATACCTTGACTGCCTCGCAGTCGCCGGTGACGGTCACGGTTGGTGACGGTATGAAAGCGGCGTATGCACAACAAGGTGCTTTCTATGCATTGACCGACGATATGGGCCGTGTGCTGATTTCCAACGAAACCGAAGCACAGACGGCAACCGTCGGCGGAACACTTTACTGGATCACCTGCCGTTTCCGTGAGGGAGCGGAGTTGACCACCGATTTATCGGTTGCGGTCATACAACACGGTAAGGCAGTGGAATTGTGGCGTGCCGAAAACGCAACGCCTGCAAACCTGCATGAGCAGGGCTTTACGCTTATGGATGCCAATCGCGTCGATCGCGTGGCGGATCTAAGCCATTACATTGAAAACAATCAGTTGGATGCGATGACCGTCGGCTTTGCCGACGAAAACGGACACATCGATAATGTGGTGTTCCGTGCCGCCATGATGACCGCCGGTGCTTACGGTGCCAAATTGGTCATCCCGACTGCTACATATTATTTGACCGCCGATGCGGACAGTCCGTATGGCATTGACCTTTCGTTTATCCGTCCCGACGGTCTTCACTTGGACGGTCAGGGCAGTACCGTTTGGATCACGGATAATTTCAAAGGCGGTTTTTCCTTCATCAAGTGCCGTGACATTACAGTGGAAAACTTGGTGCTCGATTACGTGAATGTGCCGTGGGCACAGGGAACGGTAACAGCGGTTGACCGTGAAACGCAATCCTTTACGTTTGAATTGGATGACGATTATAACATCTTTGATGACGGCCGATTCCACGAAACGATCGGCGCACATTACGGTACGGTGCGCAACCGTGAAGAACCCCGACAACTGGATCCTGATGCGTTGTATTATTTCTTCCTGAAATCCTGCCGCAAAGTCGCGGATCGCGTGTATGAAATCACGCTCAACGAGGCGACCCCGCTGATCGGTTGGGGCATGGATCC
>JAFSIB010000087.1 GCA_017440005.1 Clostridia bacterium | reverse complement strand
TATCACTGTTGAACAAATTCATTCCGTGATGCCCAGTGAATGGCGTTCTGCGTCGGTCAGATAGCGGCATTCGCCCTCTTTTAACGACGGGTCCAACTGCACCTCTCCGATCGCCACGCGTTTGAGCAGGTTGACCCCCCGATCCAACACGCCGAACATCCGCTTGACCTGGTGATACCGTCCCTCGGTAATGCGCACCTCGGCAAGCGGTTCATCACCGTTTTCCAAGACCGTCATAACGGCGGGTTTACAAGGGGTGCCGTCTGCCAGGGTGATACCTTTGGCAAAGGCGCGGCAATGCTCGTCCGTGAGCGGCGCGTCAACGCGCACGTGGTACCGTTTCACCATATCGTTTTTGGGCGATAAAATGCGGTGTGCAAAATCGCCGTCATCCGTCAGCAGAACCAGACCGACCGAATCCTTGTCCAACCGTCCCGCGGGGAACAGATTTTTGCGCCGCATATCGGCGGGTAACAGATCCACCACTGTGGGCACTTTAGGATCCCGCGACACGCACAAGATCCCCGCCGGTTTGTTGAGCATAATATACACGTACTGTTGATAATTCAGTTCCTGCCCCGCCACCGTAATACGGCAACTCTCTTGGTATTTGACCGAAGGATCACGGCACACCGCGCCGTCCACCGTCACCTGTCCGGACCGAATCAGCCGCACCGTTTCACTGCGACTGAGCGTCCCTTGCGACGCGATCAGTTTATCCAGCCGTTGCACCGTTTCACATCCTTTCTTTGTTAGGGTAGCGTAAGATACCCTAAAGCGGTTTGCCCGCTACGTCACCCGCAATCAATCGATCGCGGTACACATACAGGCACGCTTTTGCCTGCGCGCCGTCGGCAGAGGTTACGGTATACGTATACAAACGCACCCGTTTTCCCCCGTACGGCGTGAGCGACCGCCCGACCTCTTCCTGCGCGGCGTTGTATTGCTGCAACGTTTCATCCAACTCATCCGGGATGCGCACTTCGCGCACTTCTTCACTGCTTTCGGCAACGTCATACCCCAGTGACTGCAAATACGCGATCCGCTGTGCACTGTCCGAAACGGGGGCATTTGCCGTGACAACCGTGTCGCTCGGCAACACCACCGATAACACCACGGCAACGGCGATCACCGCCACGCACCCCAATGCCGAAATCACTTGTTTATAACTGGTTTTTACAGAAAAGATAAACATACGTCCACACCCTTTTTTGTGTTAATCGTATTGTATATCTATTCCGCATCCCGCAATAGTATTACACAATCAGCAGGTCTTTTGGCGCGTGCGTCAAATTGCGACAGCCATCCTCCGTGATGACCACCATATCCTCAATGCGCACGCCGAACCGTCCCTGCAGATAAATGCCGGGTTCTACCGTTACCACGTTGCCGCATTGTAACACCTGATCGCTGCCGCCCGACAACCGCGGTTCTTCGTGGATCTGCACCCCGACACCGTGACCCGTGGCATGCCCGAAACATTCGTGAAATCCGGCTTGCTCGATCACGCGGCGTGCCGCCGCATCGCCGTCTTTGCACGGAAGACCCTCTTTCAAAACCGAAAGTGCCGCTTGTTGCGCACGCAACACCGTTTCATAGACCAGCCGTTGGTCATCGCTGACTTCGCCGACCGCCACGGTGCGCGTCATATCCGACAGATACCCATCCACCACGGCGCCGAAATCCATTGTCACAAAATCACCGCGTTCGATCGGTTTATCCGTGGGAATACCGTGCGGCAAAGAAGAGTTTGCCCCCGATACCACGATACAATCAAACGCCGCCCGCTGAGCGCCGTGTTTGCGCATATAAAATTCCAGTTCCAATGCGATATCGCGTTCACTCACACCGGGACGGATCATCGGCAACACGTGAGCGAGCGCTTCTTCCGCAATGGCCTGTGCTTGTTCGATCTTCGCGATCTCGCCCGCTTCTTTGACCATGCGCATGTCCGACAACCACCGATCCGCTTCATCGGTATCGGCAACCGTCAACATCGGCAATCCCTTGCGCAACTGTTCACAAAAGCGCACGGTACACCGTCCGGTTTCCACATACAAGGTGTCGATACCGTGTTGCGTTGCCAATTCGGTAAGTGTTTCCGTGAGCCGCTTGAGCATCACACATTTTACACCGTGCACCCGTTGTTGCGCCAACTCGATATACCGAAAATCGGTTAAAAAGTAGCCGGCATCACGGGTGACGAGTAAAAAGCTGTCCTCAGACGGAAAGCCCGTTAAATATCCCAGATGATACGGCGCTTTAATTAAAACCGCCTGCGTATCCGATAACCGCGCCTGCAACCGTTCTAATCGTGTGTTCATGCCGTTACTTCCTCATATAACTGTTTGAGCACGGCAGCATCTTCCGCCTGTGTGCCGTCCGACTCACAAATAAACGTGGGGGTGAGTGCCCGTTCCCGTACCAACTGCATCAGCGGTTGCGGTTCGGGGCCGTACACGGTATCCGCAAACGTGAGATGCCGTTTTTCGCCGCCCTTTGTATATTCGATCTTGGAGAAATGCGAATGGAACAACCGCGCACGTTCGCTTCCCAACACCTGTTCCAGACGGTCAAGCACCGCCGCGTATGCTTCACGCGTGTTGATACCGCCGAGGGTACGGGAATTTAAATGGCCAAAATCGATGCACGGCAAAAACCGCTCATCGATGGTGCAAAACGTGAGCACTTCTTCTAAATCGCCCAACTGATTGATCTTGCCCATCGTTTCGGGACAGATGTGGATCTGCGTCAACCCTTCGGCATCCAACGCTTCCTGCGCACGGCGCAACGTGGTGGACGCCAGTGCCGTAGCATCGGCACGGGATAACCCGCCCAATCCGCCGGGATGCGCCACGATGCGGTCACCGCCCATTGCCGCCACCGCCCGCGCGCTTTCCAGAATATAGCGGATGGAATTATCGCGCTTTTCGGGTTCGGCAGAGGCGAGCGAAATAAAATACGGTGCATGCAGAGAAATCTGAATCCCGTACTGTGCGGCAAGACGTCCCATTTCACGCGCCGTTTCTTCCGAAACGCGCACGCCGCGCCCGCATTGGTATTCGTATGCCGTCAACCCCAACGTATGCAACCATGCCGGTGCTTGTACGGTGGATTTGTTACCCGCCGCATAAAACGATTCGCTGTTGCCTGCCGGTCCAAACCGTACGATCATGCGTCCTGCCCCTTTCGTTTTTCATAGATCCGTTTTTCAATACGCCGTTTGAGCGCCAAAAACGGTTTACCGGTTTCCATCTCGATCGGCATGACCTGCACACAGGTGATGCCGTATAAGTTGGCACCGATGATGTCGGTAAACACCTGATCACCGATTGCCGCGCATTCCGATTTTTTGAGTCCCAACCGCCGCACACCGCGCCAAAAACCGATCGGCGACGGTTTGCACGAAAGAGAGGTATGCCGTAATCCGATCTTTTCCGCAAACGGCTTAACGCGCCATTCCCATGAGTTGGATACCACCGTCATACGAATACCGGCGGCTTTCATCCGGTCCAACCACTCACGCACGTCATCTGACAACACCTGGCTTCCGTGGGTGGTCAACGTATTGTCCACGTCCAACAAAAGGCCGCGGATCCCCCGGCTTTCCAGATCCTGCAACGTGATATCCGTGATGCGGTTTTTATAAAACGTCGGTGTTAGGAACGGCATACACTTTCTCCTTTCAGAAAGAAAAAACGGGCAGTGGCAAACGCCATAGCCCGTTTTTGATCATTTGAACTTTCTCTTACGAGCAGCCTCGGATTTCTTCTTACGACGAACGGAAGGCTTTTCATAATGTTCTCTCTTCCGGACCTCGGCAAGAACACCGGAACGTGCGCAGGACTTCTTCCATCTACGCAGCGCGCTGTCCAGGGATTCGTTCTCTTTGACTTTAACTTCTGACATTCTTATTCCCTCCCTCCGCTTATATAGCAGGGGTAATTCTCATAGTGATCCATAATGACACTGAGAGTAGTATACAACAGAACCGCTCTATCGTCAAGTGCTTTTTTTACTTTTTTATAAAGGCTTGACAACCAGGTTCACAAGCTTCTGCGGAACGTAGAGTTCTTTGACGATCTGCTTACCGACCAGTTCCGGTGCAATCTTCTCGTTCTCCTTCGCCTGTGCCAGCACGGTAGCGGCATCATCGTTCATACCCACGTTCATGCGTGCACGGATCTTACCGTTGACCTGCACCGCGATCTCCACGGTATCGGCCGTGCATTTATCGGGATCGTACGTCGGCCACGGTGTATACGCCAAGTCGGTTTCGTTACCGAGTTGTTTCCACAGTTCCTCCGTCATGTGCGGGGCAAACGGGTTGAGCAACTGCACAAGTACCGCATATTCCGCACGGTTGGGACCGCCTGCCGCGTTCATGTCGTTGACCAGTGCCATCATGGCGGCGATCGCCGTGTTGAACTTCAGGTTTTCGATATCCTCGCCCACCTTGCGGATGGTGCGGTTGATCGAGATCTCCAGTTCCGGACGAACCGTATCGCCGTCCTTCACCGATTCAAACAACGCCCACACGCGCTCTAAGAAACGCTGAGAACCGCGGATACTGGAACTCGACCACGGAGCCGCTTTCTCAAAGTCACCGATGAACATTTCATACAAACGCAACGTATCCGCGCCGAATTCTGCCACGATCTCATCGGGGTTGACAACGTTTCCGCGCGATTTGGACATTTTCTCGCCGTTTTCGCCGAGGATCATGCCGTGGCTCGTACGTTTGGCGTAGGGTTCCGCCGTGGGAGCCACGCCGATATCGTACAGGAATTTATGCCAGAAACGGCTATACAACAAGTGTAACGTGGTATGTTCCATACCGCCGTTGTACCAGTTGATGGGCAACCAATAATTGAGTGCTTCTTTGGAAGCGAGTGCCTGATCGTTGTGCGGATCGCAATACCGCAGGAAGTACCACGAAGAACCCGCCCATTGCGGCATGGTATCGGTTTCCCGTTTGGCGGGTGCACCGCATTTCGGGCAGGTGGTGTTCACCCACTCGTCAATCGCGGCAAGCGGCGATTCGCCGTTATCGGTCGGTTCGTAACTATCCACTTTGGGCAAACGAATCGGCAACTGCTCTTCCGGAACCGCGACCTGACCGCAGTGCGGGCAGTGCACGATCGGGATGGGTTCACCCCAATACCGCTGACGGGAGAAGACCCAGTCGCGCAGTTTATAGTTGACTTTTTGTTCACCGATACCCTCTTTGGTCAGATAATCGATGATGGCTTTTTTGGCCTCTTCCACCGACAAACCGTCTAAGAAACCGGAGTTGACCATAATACCGGTCGCACAATCCGTAAAGGCTTCTTTCTCAACGTCGCCGCCCTTAACGACTTCAATGATGGGCAGGTTAAATTTCTTGGCAAATTCCCAGTCACGGGTGTCGTGAGCAGGCACCGCCATGATAGCACCGGTACCGTACGATACCAGCACGTAATCGGAAATGAAGATCGGGATCTCGCGGCCGTTGACCGGATTGATCGCCGTGACACCTTCCAAGCAGACACCGCTCTTATCCTTGGCAACTTCGGTGCGTTCAAAATCGGATTTGCGCGCCGCGGCTTCCTGGTATGCGCGGATCTCTTCGACGTTATGTAAGTTGCCGTTTTCGATCCAGGTTTCAATGAGCGGATGCTCGGGGGACACGACCATATACGTGGCACCGAACAACGTGTCGGGACGCGTGGTATATACCACGACCGGCTCGCCCGCGGTGGTGTTAAACGTCACCTGCGCACCGGTCGAGCGACCGATCCAGTTGATCTGCTGAGCACGCACACGGTCGGGATAATCCACCAGTGCCAGATCGTCGATCAGGCGTTGTGCATACGCGGTGATC
>JAFSIB010000086.1 GCA_017440005.1 Clostridia bacterium | reverse complement strand
CAAGTAAAGCTTGCGTTACCGGGATCGGAATGAACCTTGTTGAATACAAACAGGAAATACCGCTTATTCAGCACGTTTTGCAAAGCAAACTCCAGATCGCCGCCCTCGACAGATTCATATCGGGCAACCAGATTGCTTGCTTTTAACAACGCGTCAGGTGTTGCCGCAATATTGCTGGCATACACACTGCAATCGTACACTTGACCCGCGCTTAACATCAACTGAACGGTATTAACGTTATACCCGCCGCCGAGATCTACAAACAAGCCTAAACGACGCTTAGCAACAACATCCCATTTGTTTTCCGCATTCGCGTTGATGGATTCCGAACCGAAACCGTACGGGAACGCACCGGCAACCGTATCGCCATCCACCATTTTATCAAGGATCGTTTCACTGAACAAGGCGCGGCTGGAAACGTCACCGTAAGTATACGGATGTTTATAATCCCAAATGAGCAACCCTTGCGAAGCCACATTGTGACCGGTGATTTTTTGGGTGCCTTCTTTGATCTTATCAATATCCAACAAGTTTTCTTTCGCCGCTGCAATAAACTCACGTGCGTTGGTGTCAATCGAAGAGACTGTAAACATGCCGTCCACAGGCTCAATCTCCAAACGAACCGGCACTTTTTGTGCATCCAACGCATACAGAACTTTCTCTGTGCCTTTTGCCGCCGGAACGGATACGGTGTACTCCCAATCACTGAGATCGGTCACCTCTGCCCCGCTTGCATCCTTGAACACAAGACGGTACGTACCGTTCGGCGCAACCTTACCGTCGGCTTTGATCAGCGCGTTTTGAGCATCCGTCAAAGCTTTCTTCTCAACCGAAACCGATGCAACGTTCTGATACGAATCGTTAAACGTTGCCATATCCACTTTCACGCCGGTTGCCGCATCGGTAAAGGACTGTGCTTTGGTGGGCACTGCCAATTCACCCGAGAAAGCGATCTCGGACACGTAGACACCGCCGCTGGGATACGCAATACCCGTTTGTGCGGCATCTGCCGTACCATAACGTCCGTCACAAGTGAAACTGGCGTTACCGGGGTCGGAATGGACCTTGTTGAACACAAACAGGAAATAGCGTTTGTTTTTCACGTTCTGCAAGGCAAAATTCAGATTACCGCCGTCGGTAGATTCATACCGCGCTACCAAATTGCTCTCTTTTAATAAGGTGGCAGGAGTCGCGGCATAGGAACTGGCGTACACACTGCAGTCATACACCTTGCCGCTGTTCAGCACCCAATCAATTTCACGGACGTTGTAACCCGCACCGAGATCCACAAACATTGCCAAACGACGGTTGGCAACAACATCCCATTTGTTCTCTGCATTCACATTGATGGATTCCGAACCGAAACCGTACGGGAACGCGCCATTTTCGACGTCACCGTCTGTGAGTTTCGCAAGGATCTCTGCCGAGAATGCGGAACGCGCCGTTGCCGCGCCGTACGTATACGGATGTTCATAATCCCAGATGAGCAACCCGTTGCTCGCTAAGTTATAACCGGTGATCTTCTGTGTACCGGCCGCTACTTTATCACCGCTGAGTAAGTTCTCTTTTGCCGCCGCGATGATATCGCCGTAGAAAGTACCTTCGCTGGCGTATGTGAACTTACCGTCTTTGATCACGGTATCGAGCAGAACAGGTAACTGTTGCGCATCCAGACGATACAGCACCTTATCCAAGCCTTTCACCAGCGGAACGGTGACGCGGAATGCCCAATCGCTGAGATCGGTCACTTCCGCCCCATTCGCATCCTTGAACACGATGTTATACAAACCGTTCGGTGCGACTTTGCCGTCTGCGGTTTCCACAACCGCTTTCTGCTCATCAGTCAGTGTGTTGGTAGTCACCGTCATGGAAGACACGTTCGTATAATGCGTTTCATACGTTGTCATGTCCACCGTGATACCCGTAGCGGTATCCGTAAACGACTGTTCTTTCGTGGGATTGGATTCCACACCCGAGAACACCAATTCGGTAATGTTCAAGCCACCACTGGGATAGGTGCTGCCGACCTGCGCAGCATCCGCCGTACCGTAACGGCCGTCGTACGTTTTGCTGGCGTTACCGGGGTCACTGCTCAACTTGTTGAAGACGATCAAGAAGAAACGCTTGTTGTTGATATCCTGCAACGGAATGTTGATGCTGCCCGCGGTAGTGCCGGTATAGTGTTTTACCAGGTTTTCCGCTTTGAGAAGCGATGCCGCATCCGAAGCAACGGAGCTTGCGTACACACTGCAATCATATACAGTGGTACTGCCGATCCGCAGATCAATGTTGCTGACATTGTATCCCGCACCAAGATCGGCAAACAACGCCAAACGGCGCTGTGCGACGTGATCCCACGGATAGGTAGCATCCGCACCCGCACTCTCCGAACCGAAACCGTACTGATACACGTTCGTGTTGGTGTTACCGTCCACAAACGCTGCATGAACCGATTCCGTAAAGGCAACGCGATCGGTCACGGTGCCGTAAGTATACGGGTTGGTATAGTCCCAAATCAACAGACCGGGGGCCGCCACATTGTGACCGCTGAGTTTTTGTGTGCCGTTTTTCAGTTTATCAATATCCAGCAGGTTTCCGGTTGCTGCTGCGATCACATCGTGAATAAAGGCGTTGCCTTTACACGCGAACGTGAACACACCGTTTCCTTTTTGGGCATTGAGCGCGATCGGTAATTGCTGATCGTCGAGTTGATACAGCACCGCATCCACACCTTTTGCCGCGGGAACGGTCACAACAAACTCCCAATCGCGAAGATCGGTTACCTCTGCCCCGCTTGCATCTTTAAAGGCAATGTGATACACACCGCCCGGTGCAACTTTACCGTCTGCGGTTTCCACAACGGCTTTTTGCGCATCGGATAAAGCCGTCTGCGTAACCGCCATGGTGTCGATCTCTTGATGATTGGTCTTATACGTGGTCAGATCCACTTTTAAGCCCGTGGCATCGTCGGTAAAGGTTTTGGCCGCTTTCGGCGTTGCGATTTCACCCATCACTTGAATCTCGGTCAAATGCAACGAACCGTTACTGTACGAACCGCCGGGTAACCGATTGTTCGTATCAACATAATAGTTGGAAGCCGTTGCCGACGTATCATTGCTATTACCGGGGTCGGTTGCCAATTTGTTCAAGACAACCGCAACGTACCGCACTTTTACCGAATCATCCAACGTTGACAACGCCTGTGCGTTCTGCTTTGCGGAAGAATACCGTCCGATCAGATGATCTGCGGTTAACAAAGCGTTGATATCGGACACCACGTTAGAAGCGTACACGGAATAATCGTACACGCAGGTTTTCGCCGTAGTGGTGTGGAGGATCATACTGTTTAAGAAGTACAGATCACCGAGATCGATCCAATGGACCAAACGGTTTCCGTTACTGCCGTCAAGACCCCATGCTCTCCACGCATACGTAGCGGTATCACCGTCTACCAAATTATCATCATACACGCCGTTAGCGCCGGACGTAATCAAGGACGTATAGTGATCCGATGCGGTGCCGTAACTTTGGGGATACTGAATATCCCACAATTTAGCGGTAGCCGTGGTCGGCGTGGGAACTTTATACGATTTGATGGACTGCGTTCCTGCCGTGATCTTGGCGGGCGTCAGCAAGTTTGTGAGGGGATCGCCGAACACTTCGATCTCGGAAACGTACAAACCACCGTTGGTGGCAGGTGTCGCAAGACCGGGCAAGTGATCCGCACCGTACTGACCGGCGGTGGACACGTTGCTGTTACCGGGATCGCCTGCAGACTTGTTGAACACGATCAGGATATACCGCACCAGACGGTTATCGGTCACGGTCAACTGCGCTTTGGCAGTTGCCGTCGTGCTGGTATAATGCCCGATCAGGTTCTCGGATTTGAGCATACTGCCCTGAATCTCCGTGCGACGGTCTGCTTGCGCAGTGGCAAAGAAATCCGCAACACCGTACACGGAATAATCGTACACCGTTTAGTCCGCTGTGGGCACGTGCACGTTGATCTCATTCAAGTTGTACAACTGCCCCAAATCGAACCAAAAACCGTGACGGCGTGACGCTGCAGTGGCGGCACCGCCATCCGCAGCCCACACGTGCCCATATCCGTAGTCAGCGTTACTGACCACGTTCGGGTACGCGTTAGCATCCGTTGCGCCATCGTACAATTTGGACGGATACCAACTCGACTGATACCAGCCGGGACCGGTCACCGAACCGTATTGATGCGTATCGACCCAAATCGCATCGTTGTCATTGGCATTTTCGATATACACAGGCTCAAACTTGGTCTGCGCATTGATCAGGTTCGTGCGCGGCGGATCGGTAGGATCATCTGCGGCAACGTGTAACGTTAACACCATGGTTGCACACAATGCCATCGCACAAACGATTGCCAATAACCGCTTGGCTTGTTTTCCCATTGTTTTCAAGTGAACACTCCTCCTTTTTGCATTTCAAACTCAAATCAAGTGAAATCGTAAGGATTTTCATTTCGATACGTTGCCTTCCCTTACCACGCGCCGGGAAAGAACCCATTGCTGTCGGTAGTGGTGCTTGCCGTACCGCTTGTATCGTTATGTGTGCTACTCTTGCCGGTAGATCCGGTAGTAGTAGACACAGTTGTTTTCTTTGTTGTTTCACCGTTTTCCCCGTCATCGGGTTTCAGATCTGACCAACCGTTCGGTAATTGGATCTGCCCGGATGATGACTTGGTTGTGGTGGTCACACTTTTGCTTGTTGTCGTGCTGCCGCCCTGAGAGTTTTGGGCGGCGGTCGTTACCGCATCCTCCGGTTTTCCCGCCGTACTATCGTCCGTGCCGATACCGGCGGCCTGTGCGGTCGTAGTCGTCGTTGTTGTAACAGAAGTATGAGCGGTGTCGCCGGGGCGACGGTTGCACGCGGCAACCGTCGCCACCATAACAACACTGGCAACGATGAGCACGAACATACGCGAAATTAACCGTGTCATGTTCGTCACATCCTTTTAAAACTTATTCTTCGTCCGGGATTAGATCTTCCCATTGGCTGACGTTCACTTCACTGCAAAGGGGTTCTTTGTAACCGACGTGCTCTGCACTCGGTGCCATATATGTTTTCTTCATATTCACAAATCCCCTTTCCTTACGCGATCTCTTCGACAGCTTTCACGTTTTTGCTGATGAAGTCATACAGATCCGCATAGGTAACGTCAGTCGACGAGGTTGCAACAGCCGCCAGAGCAGCCGTGTACGCGTCGGTCACTTTCTCAGTGTAAGTGAGCGTTGCAGTCAACGTACCGGCTTCCTTGGCTTTGAGGACAGCGGTTGCAATGGAACGCGCCACATTCCACACGGAACGCACACACATGTTACCGTACACGATTTCCTGGTTGCCCGCGGCATCTTCATACAACATGAAAGTACGCACCGCAAACTTAACACCGGGATACACGGTTGCGGAATTGCTGAGTTCCACGTCGATAGCGGCACCGGCAACCGGAGCAACTTCTGTTGCATCGTTTGCAGCCGTGGCTACGTATTGGTTACCGTATACAAGCTGTGCATCATCCTTGGCGTTGGCACTGCCGCTGATGGGCAGGTACTGATACGGAATAACCAGCGTGCCGTACTCTTTCAGCGTATACCCTGCCGCAGCGGTCAGGTTAGTCGGCAGTTTGGAGACAAATTTCATGTCAAAACCGTTGGTGGGATCCACCGAAACAGTGGCCCCCTCCGTCTTCGGAGCAGCAGAAACTTCGTCGGCTGTTTCGCCAAACACCTGAATTTCGGACAAATGTAACGAACCGTTGACGTACTCACCGCCCGGCAAACGGTTAGCAGCGTTATCGTAATAATCCGAAGCCGTGGCTGACGTATCGTTTGAGTTACCGGGGTCGGTGGCGAGTTTGTTAAAGACAACCGCCAGATAACGCACAGGCGTTATGTCATCCAACGCCGTGATTGCTGCGGGATGTTGCTGATCGCTTGTATAACGGCCGATCACGTTACCAACTTCCAGCAATGCATCGATATCGGACACCGTGGCGGAACCGTAAACCGAATAATCATACACCGACGTTTTCACAGATCTGGTATACACGATCATCGAATCCAGCGATTTCAGTTCGCCCAAATCGATCCAATGAACCAAACGGTAACCGGCTTTGCCGTCTAATCCCCACGCTTGCCAAGCGTGGGTAGACGTATCACCGTCCACGAGTTTATCGTCATACCCATTTCCCATCGTATATGCGGTATAATGATCGACTGCCGTTCCGTAGGTTGTCGGATAGTTAAGATCCCACAATTTGGCACCGGTGGGATTGGGAACAGCATAAGATTTAAACGACTGTGTGCCAGCCGTCACCTTCTCGGGTGTCAGCAGGCTGACGGGTGCCTTACCCAAAATCTCAATTTCAGAAACGTAGATACCACCGCCGGTACCATACGCCGCACCGGGCAACGGGTTGGCACCGTACTGCCCGGATGTTGCCGCATTACCGTTACCGATATCGTTGGCTAATTTATTAAACACGATCAATACGTACCGCACCAGTTCATTACTTTCAATCTTTAACGTAGATGCCGTGCTACGGGTTTCCGTTTTAAAATGGCCGATCCGGTTTTCATCCTTAAATGCAGTGGCAGCCGTTGAGTCGTTTGCCGATGCGTACACAAAATAGTCGTACACAAAATAGTCCACCGACGGCACGTGAAGACTGACCTGATCCAATCGATACAGTTTTCCAAGATCGAACCAAAACGCAACGCGGCGGCTGGAACCGTAATCGTCCGCAGTCCAGTTATTGTTATATCCCCCAGTGTACGAAGTCGCAAGATCACCGTCCGAGAAAAGAGCAGGATACAGGGCGCTATCATGCGATGTGCCGGTTAAGGTGCTACCGTAATTATACGTATCGTCCCAGATCAACTTGTCATTTGTCGGGATAGAATACGCAGTAAATGCGGTGCCGGAGGTCAGCAGGTTAGTTGCTTGCTCACCAAGCACTTCCAATTCGGCAAAGCTGTGTTTTCCGCGAGAACCGTCGGCTGCACCGGGCAACGGATCGCTACCGAATTCACCGGCATAGTCGGGATCGTTTGCGTTACCATAGTCGGTATACATCTTATTGACAACGATCATCAGATACCGCGCGTAAGTACCGACGGGAAGTTCCAAGAAAGAATCTTTGGAAATTTGGGTGGACTTATAGTGACCGATCTTATTTTCCTCGGTCAACATGGCGGTTGCAGCAACCGAACAGTTATAATCGGTGGAACAATCGTTAACCGCTGTGAACGAACCGTAAACGGAAAAATCATACACACCGTGTTGCAATGAGGTGTTGTACAGATTGATATCCGTCAAATTGTACACCGCACCAAGATCCATCCAGAATAACTTACGCGTAACTGTGGAAACGTCAGTGGTGGAACCGTTATCAAGAACAGACGCATAAGCAATATTGTTAGTATCACCGTCGCAGAGTTTGGCAGGATAATAGTCTTTGCTATACCAAGACCAAGTCACAGTACCGTAGTTATAGGTATCATCCCAAATCAAGCCGTCGGGCACAGAAACACCCATATACTGGAATTTTGTAGCCGTAGAAACTAAGTTGGTTTGGGTTTCGGTGTCTTCGGCTGAAACACCAAGTGAACAAACCATGGTTAGCATGAGGGTCAACACGCTGAGGATGCTTAAGAACTTTTTGCTGTGTTTTTGCAAAGATCTCATAAAAACCTTCACTCCTTTTCTTTATATCTATGTTAAACGCACGTGATCGGTCGGTGCCACACTTTCAGCCGAAAAAGCGGGGTACGCAGCCGATACGTTTTATGCGCATAATAAAGTATGTGATATGCACACGTGCCGTGTGCTGAGGATCTCTAATATATACCTAATTATAGTAAATGCGATGGTGATTTGCATTGGTAAATGCAGGGAATCGCCGCACATCGTCCGGCTTATCGGAGTATTTCACCCCAACCATGGACGGCGATGCCATTTTTTTCGGTTATCTTACTCTTCGTCTGTGACGAGATCGTCCCACTGCGTAACTGAAATGCTGTTGCAGAGGTCTTCGAGAAGTTCGATGTGTTCCATAACCGGTGCTGAGTAACGTTGTTTCATGGTTATTCTCCCCCTTCGTTGGCGATGAGTGAAACGTTTGCAACGTTTGCGGTAATAAAGGTATAAAGGTCGTTTAACGTGACCGCGGTTGTGGAAGTGGCAACTTCTGCCTCCTCCACCGTGTAAGCGGCGGTAACTTTGTCCGTATATACCAAGGACAAACCGTTGTTATCACGCGCAGTCAGGAGTTGGACGGCAATGGTACGGGCAACGCTCCAAACGGAACGCACACACACATTGCCGTATATCAACTGCCGATCCCCCGCACCGTTTTCATACAACAAATACGGACGGGCGGCAAACTTGACACCAGGATAAATGCCTTGTGATGAGCCACTGAGTACGGCATCAACAACAGCGCCTTCGCTCGGTTGGCCGTTTGTTTTCACGGAAAAAGCGGATCTGGCAGTATACGGATTACCGTATACCAGTTCGGCGCCGTCTTTGGGATTGGAACCGAATGGCAAATACTGTTGCGGAATGACCAGGGTGCCGTACTCTTTCAGGGTATACCCCGTATACGACAAATCCGTCGGCAACGTAGAGATAAACTTCATATCATATCCATCAGTGGGATCTACCAAGATCGTGGCGCCGTTTACAGACGGTGCGTTAACCGACGGAACCGAAGCGATACCTAAGACGTTTAATTCATTCAGGTGAATACCGCCGCTTGTATGGGCACTGCCCGCAAGTGTGGTAGCGCCAAATAAAGGATCGCCGTTTTCATCAAAACCGTTTTGGTTACCCACGGCATCGTCGGCGTTACCGGGGTCGGTACCTACCTTATTGAAGACAACCAGGACGTACCGCGCCCTTGTGGCACCGAATAACGGAACGGTAACGGAACGTTGCCTTTGATCGGTACTGTACCGTCCAACCAGATTTCCTTCACTTAACATGGCTTTTGTGCCAACATCGGTAACGGAAGCATACACCGATACGTCATAAACACTTTGCGCTAAACCGCTGATGCCAAACGTGAGGTCGTACAAGTCGTAAATTGCACCGAGGTCAAGTTGAACAGCAACGCGACGGCTTGCGGTATACGTGGGATTGGACACCCCTTCCGCAAATAGACCGCCGTACCCGTTGTTACCAAGCACACCGTTTGTTGCACCGTCAGCCAGTGCCGTGGCATCGTTTAACAGATAATCCGTCAACACGTTGCCGTATTTGTAAGGATAGGTGTTGGTCCACAAAGTGGAGTAGTTTGGATTTTCGATACGCAGGTAGTGCACGGTTTGCGTGCCTGCCAACAGTTCATTGACAGAAAGCAACGGAGTAGTTACCGGTTTTGCCTCCCCCATGATTTCCAACTCGGTGAGAAACAGACCGCCGCCCGTGCCAAAGGCAGGTCCCATGAGCGGATCATAACCGTACTGTCCGGAAGTGGCGGTGTTGGCGTTGCCAACGTCGTTTGCCAGTTTGTTGAACACGATAAGCACGTAACGCACGTAACCGGTATTGTAAAGAGATACACCGGATTCGATGTTTTGCTCTCGTGAGCGATAGTGACCGATGTGATATGCGTCATTCAACAATTTGGCGGCATCGGATTCTGCGGCGGAAGCGAATACTGTGTAATCGTACACCGTGTAATCCAAACTGCTCACCGTGGCAACGATTTCATCTAAACGATACAAGCCGCCCAAATCAAAACAGAAAGCCAGTCGACGGGAGGCAACACCGTCGGCATCCCACACATGACCGTAACCCGATTCATAGGCAAGTGTAGTGACATCGCCGTCACTGAGTGTTGTCGGGAATTGATTACCGTAATGTTGCAGGGAACTGACCGCACCGTAATTGTACGTATCATCCCAGACCAATTTATCGGTATTCTCAACGCTATGCACACTGAACTGGGAAGCCGTAATACCGCTTAACAGATTTTGGCGATCAGACGCGTACACTTCCACTTCGGCAAGATCAATACGGCCGTCGGCTGATTTGAAGCCGGTGGGACTGTTCGGGTCAGAGCCCATTTTATTAAAGGTGATAAAGAGATAGCGAACGTTGGTGGCACCCGTCAACGGAATGGTGGTTTTCAGATCCGCATTTTCCGAAACGAAATGCCCTACCAAGTTTTCACGCGAATACAAAGTGGTAAGTGTGTTACTGTTCGAGGCATACACGGTGCAATCAAAAATGCGCGTGGTATCACTTACCATGTGTAACACAACGGAATCTACATTGTGAACGGAACCGATATCCACAAGCAATGCCGCACGCCGTGTGGTGACGTTTGCGGCGCCAAAGCCGTATGCCAAGCCGTTGGCGCGAACGTCCGTGATGCCGTCCACCGTGCCGGGCTCAAACGCAGTCGGTGTCCACATAGTTTCAGGAGTGGACGTGTATTCGTGCGGATACGTGGTGCTCCACAGATCAGTGGAAGAATCGATCGGAATTTTGTACGCTTGAATGTTTTGCGTACCGTCTGCCACCGCATCGGCAGATAGCACATTCACCGATGCAGATTGTGCCGAAACGGGAAGCGCGGCATTGGCAGAAAGCAGAATGGCACCGAAGTCGTCTGACGTTTCCGCTGTTTGTTCCATGGCACACAATGTTGCATTTGTGGGATCAATGACGGTGTACGTACTGTTTTGTTCCGTGCCCGTACGCGTTTGCCATTCAAAGAAGGTGTGCGCATATTGCTTTGACCAACGCGCAAATACGGCATCCGCAGAAGGATAATAGAAATGATTGTAATCGCTGTTGGCTTGTGCAATATACGGATCAACCGATGGTGTATACAAAACAAATGAGGCACCCTGCGTGCCGGAATGATAGAACCGGTTGCCGGACATATTCACGTCCCACACGGGCGAGGTAATGCCGTATGCTAAGAAATCCGTTGCAACATGTTTGGCGGGACGGGCATCTGTGCCCCATCCTTCGCCTTGGTTAATGCACACGTTGTCGGTAAACACAAAGTTGTGCAAACCCATGTCTTCGGCGGTATTCCCCATCCAGAATTCAATCGCTTGCGTGTTGTTCACGAAAACGTTATTACGGACGGTGATATCTAACCAACTGCCGTTGTGTCCCTGGCAGGTAAAGGCAACGTCATAAATATCGCGGAATATACACGTTTCCACCAAAATATTGGAAGCACCGTCGTAAAATTCAATGCCGTTGCCGGCTTTTACAAAGCCTTCTTCTTCGTTGTCTGACAGTTCAATACCGCCGATGTTTTCAATCAAGCAATCGTAAATACGAATATTGCTTGGCATGGAAACACCGCGCGTAATACCGTAACCGCTATCGGCGATACGAATATCGTGTACGATCATGTTGGATTGCACCCGCAATGCAGATTGTGCATGCGTTGCTAAGCGAAGTTCACCAAACGCTTCATACGGGTCAATATCGGTTTTGACAAAAACCGTATCATCTTTGCCGTCTGCGTCCGTATCGTCACAGAAGAAATCGAACGGATTTACGCAAGATTCAGCGTCGCGCTGGCGGATGCCGTGCTTGACACCGTTTTGATCTTCCATGAAACCAACATTCGCGTTATCGTTTTGGACGCCGCCGTACGTGCCGGTTACAAGATTAAATTCATAAAACCCTTCGATTTCCGACACTGTCCACGCCGAAGAGATGATCTTCGCGTTACTGATGGTGGGAAGTTCACCTTCGCCGTAGGCACCGATTTCAACCCGATTACCGGGGGTAGTGCCTTTTGCTTTCACCACAAACGAACCGTAGAACGTATCACCGCGCTTGAACAGAATCGTGTCACCACCTTTAAAGGTGGTCTGATTTGCTTGTGAAAAGGACATGGGATCAGCGGATGTAAGTCCTGTTCCCGTACCGTCAACGGACACGTGATACACGTTTCCGCCAACAGCGGATACCGAAGGAAGCGCGGACAACAATAATGTTATGAGCAGGAAAAATGCGCAGATAAAGGACAGCCGGCGTTTTCCAAAACATTTGCCGTGCATCATCGGTTCCTCCTTCCTTACAGTGACTTTTTCAGTGAGTAAGTGACAGTTCCGGGGGTTAAGTCTATTGCCTTAACACCGTTTGCCATCTCATAACCGTGCGGGACACGGAAACTGCCGTGCGCTTTGGGCGGCACGGTGACTGTGAAGTCAATTCCCGTATCGGTGCGGTGCCATTCCGCGACAAACGTGCCGGTGGGCAGGATATACGAGGCTTTGGCAAAGGTGAGTGACTCCGCAATTGCGGGCGATACTTCCAGTTCAAACCGATCACGCAGATGCGGATTCGGTTTGATACCGACCAGTTCTTGAATAAAGAAGCTGATAATGTCACCCCAAAAATGGTGGTTTTGGGATTGCCGTTCAATGCCTTCGGTTTCAAAGATCTCACGAAGAGTGGTGTCATCCCCCAAAAGCCATTGGCCGTAAGACGGGCCGTCGGGACGGGTGATCATGTGGAGTGCTAAGTCGGTCTTGTCATACTGTGCCAACAAATGGAACAGATGACGGGCACCAAGAACACCGCACAACAAATGGTCGTCAGCTTGATGAATGAACTCTAACAAACGATCAAACGCCGTTTGCATTTCGTGGGGTTCAAAGATGTTGTACACCATGGACAAGACCTGACCGGTCTGACAATCCCCGATAGCGGTGCAGGTGTCCGTGTCAATGAGGTGTTCACGGATCGCTGCGCGTAACTCCTGTGCCAACTGATCGGCAAAGGATGCCTTTTCTTCCTCCCCGATCACGCGGAACAAAAACGCGGCTTTGCGCGCCATGTCCAACGTGGTGGCGCTGTCGGTAAATTCAAGCGGGGATAAAAACTTTTGATCGGGACAAAGCGGTTGCACCCAATCGCCAAGTCCCACCGCCAGCAAGCCGCGGTCATCACGACGGCCGGCGATATAGTGTAAATACCGATCGATGGTGTCTGCACATTCGGTAATGATGGCAGGATCTCCGGTATAACGATAGCAATAATACGGGACAATGACGCACACGCAATCCCATGCGGGACCGTTACCCCATGCAAATCCCCAACCGCCGGTTGGGACAATGCCGGGCAGTGCGCCGTCTTCACGTTGCGCTTTACAGACGTTGCGCAACCATTCACGGAATGCGTTCTCCGCCGTCATGGTAAGCAACATGTGCTCGGACGATAACGCGGCATCCGCTGTCCAACCGTTTTTTTCACGTTGCGGGCAGTCGGTCGGGATGTACAGGAAATTGGAACGGTCCGAACGACGTGTCATATCAAACAAGCGATTCAACCGCTCATCCGAACACGAAAACGCGGCACGGTCTTTCATATCACAACTCATGACGCGGTATGTGAGCAGATCGGGTGTTGCTTGCTCGGGTGTAATGCCCTCTACCAATACGTAACGGAAACCGTGGTACGTAAACGGCGGGATATATTCTTCCTCCCCGTCCCCTTTTAACGTATAGCGATCCATCTGCGGGTACACAAAGTGCCAGGTGCGTTCCGGTGCTACGTTTAAGGTGGTACGCGTTGTCGGATACCCATCCACAACCAGTTCCATAAACCGTAACGTAACGGTCTGCCCGCGTTTTCCGCGAATCTTCAAGCGGCAAACGCCGGTGTTATTTTCGCCAAAATCGTATAACCACGTATCACGGACACGGGTTTCTTCAATGGGGTCACGGTACGCAAGTGTGGTACCGCAACAAAAACAAAAATCATCGTAATGTGTGATCGCCATCGGTTTCAGTTCGCGGTACACGATAACCGGTTCTGCTTCACACAACCGTTTTTCGCCTTTCGGTGCTTCGGCGGGGGTGGCGTGTTTCCAAGCGGAATCGTCAAATTCCGGTGATGCCCATCCCTCAATCTCCTGCGTGGCATCGTAAAACGTACCGATGCGAATGTCATCAAACGTGATCGGTGACGGTGCGACACGGAAGGAATCATCTGCCGAAAACAGTTCTTTGCCATCAGCTTCCACCGACAAAGCAAGGCGTAACGGACCGCGCCAAGCGGCTTTATCAAAATTCCAGACTTTACCGCCGAACGGATTGAAGAACCCGTTGCCGAGCATGACGCCGACGGCGTTGATACCCTCTTTCAGGTATGCGGTAATGTCATAACGATCGTAATATGCAATGTCATCGGGGTTGGCAATATACGGAGCCAGAGCACCTTTGGTGATGCGATGACCGTTTATGTACAGTTCGTAAAATCCCATGACGCAAATGTTGAGCAATACCGAATTCGGAACCGTATCCAGTGTGAAACTGCGACGAAACAACGGCGCATTGACCGGACGGTCAAAATCACAATATTCATCGGTTGCTTTAATGAAGGAAACCGGTAACATATTGCCAACCTCCTTTCCGGTTTGTTTTTGAAAAACTTTAAATCTGCGGCAGCGGCGGGATCTTTACCCATTCACCGGGAGTCTTCATTGCTTCAAAACCGGCAGAACGGATCGCCATAACCGCT
>JAFSIB010000085.1 GCA_017440005.1 Clostridia bacterium | reverse complement strand
CAGGACCGCTCCCCCGGTGAATTTTATCAGTTGGACTTTGAAATGTCCTTTGCCACGCAGGAAGACGTGTTCGAGGTAGCGGAGACCGTGGTGTACAACACCTTCAAAGAGTTTTCCGACAAAGCGGTGTCCAAGCCGCCGTTTACATGCATCACGTTTGCGGATGCCATGCTCAAATACGGCACGGATAAACCCGACCTGCGCAATCCCCTGCTCATTCAGGATCTGACGGAGTTTTTTGCCAAGCACGAATTCCTCACCATCAACGGCAGAACCGTCCCGTTCAAGAATAAACTCGTGCGCGGTATCGTTGCCAATTATCTGGTGAAGAAAGACGGCGACGGTGACGGCAAAAAAGCCTTTGAAAAAGCCATTGATGCGTATTCCAGAAGCATCGGCATGAAATTCGGTATCGGCTATATCACGCTGGAAGACGGCGAGTACAAAGGCCCGATCGCCAAATTCCTGACCGAAGAACAAAAAGCCGAACTCACCGAACTGGTGGGCATCAAAGAGGGCGAATCGCTCTTCTTTATCAGTGACAGCGCTTCGGTCATCAACCGTCTGTCCGGTGAAATGCGCACCTGGATCGCCAATGAGTTGAACCTCATCAAGGACGATTCGTTTGAATTCTGCTTCATCGTGGATTTCCCGATGTACGAGTTAAACGAAGAAACCGGCAAGATCGATTTCACGCACAACCCGTTCTCCATGCCGCAGGGCGGTATGGACGCACTGCTCAACCAAGACCCGCTGACCATTTTTGCATACCAGTACGATATTGTGTGCAACGGTGTGGAACTGTCGTCGGGCGCGGTGCGTAACCACAATCCCGAGATCATGCGCAAAGCGTTTGAGATTGCGGGTTACGGCGAGGAAGATCTGAAAGCAAAATTCGGCGCTCTGTACACCGCGTTTGCCTACGGCGCTCCCCCGCACGCGGGTATGGCACCCGGCGTGGACCGCATGATCATGCTGATTGCGGGTGAGGAAACCATCCGTGACGTCATTGCGTTCCCGCTCAACGGTAACGCGCAGGATCTGATGATGGGCGCGCCCGGTGACGTCACCGAGCAACAACTGCGCGAAGTGCACATCAAAGTACGTGACTGATTTTACGCAAAGGAGTCTTTTGCATGGACAGAGAAATTTTACGGCATCTCGAAATGCTCAATCAATTACAGTTGACCGAAGAGCAAAAAGAGGCGGCTCTCGCGTTTTTTGCGGCGCGTGAGCAGGATAATGCCCTTTTGGATACCATCGACACCGAAAACGTCGAGCGCATGGTACACGTCATGCCGATCATGACGGTGGTGCGTGAGGACGTGGTAAAACAAACGTTCACACGGGAAGCGTTGCAACAAGACGCCCCCGAAACCGACGAGGGATACTGGTGTGTCCCCCGTGTGGTGGAATAAGGAGGTGCGCAGTATGAAGATCGTATTGGATGATTTACTGTTGACCAAAGACATGCCGACCACCGCCGGTTCGCGTATGCTCGCGGGATACCGCAGTTTGTTTGATGCCGAAGTGATCGCGCGGTTGCAAGCCGCGGGTCATACCGTGGCGGGCAAAGCCGCCGTTGGTGAGTTCGGGTTTGACCTGCTGGGTGAAACGTCGGCAGACGGTGCACTCATCGCAAACGGCGCTCTGCAAAACGCCGCCGCTAAGAGTGTGAAAGCGAGAAAAGCCGATGCCGCCATCTGCATGGATGTAAACGGGTATCCGCGCCGCGCCGCCGCACAAAGCGGGCTTATCAGTTTAAAACCCACTTACGGAACGGTATCGCGTTTCGGCACCATTCCGGTAGCCTGCTCGGGTGAAACCGTGAGCATTCTGGCGGCATCCGTCGCCGATTGCCGCGAGGTGCTCCGTGCCGTTGTCGGTCATGACGATAAAGACGGCACCAGTTTGCCGGCATCGGATTGCGACCGCGTGTTGCAAGGGGCGGATACGGTACGTAAAGTTGCCGTGTTGGACGTATTCGGCGGCGATCTTTCCAAAGCGGAACAGATACTCACAGAAAACGGCGTGGACGTCTGCCACGTGGACGGCAAGATCTTTGCCGCCGCCCGTGCCGCCTGGAACATTCTGATGAGCGCGGAACTGTGCAACAACGTGTCCCGTTATGACGGTGTCAAATACGGTTACCGCGCGCAGAACTTCACGGGAATTGATGAACTGTACACCAACAGCCGCACCGAAGCGTTCGGTGATCTTCTCAAAACCGTGATCCTGTTCGGTTCGGAAACCTTGTCCACGGACAATTATATGAAAGTGTATGACAAAGCCTTACGCGTACGCCGCGTGATCAAAGAGGCGTTTGAGGCTTTGTTTGCGGAATACGATGCGGTACTGCTCCCCGCGGTATCCGCCATGACGTATGCGCCCGATACGGTGGATCCGTTCGTGGAGAATGGATATACCGCACCGGCATCCATTACGGGATTGCCCGCTGTGGTCGCGGGCGGCGTACAGGTGATCGGCAACGCGTTTTCTGAAAACGTGTTGTTGCACATCGCACAGCTGTTGAGTTAAGGAGGGAACGGATATGCAATACGAAACCGTCATTGGCTTGGAAGTACACGTGGAACTTGCCACCAATTCCAAGATCTTCTGTTCCTGCTCGGCGCACTCGTTCGGCGCCGAACCCAACGCGCACGTATGCCCCGCTTGTTGCGGTATGCCCGGCATGTTACCGGTCGTCAACAAACGCGTGGTGGATTACGGCATGAAAGCAGGCCTGATGCTGAACTGCGATATCAACCGCGTGACCACATTTGATAAAAAGAGTTACTATTACCCCGATCTTCCCGCGGCATATCAGACCACCCAGTGGTTTGCGCCCGTGGCAGTGAACGGTCTGGTGGAGATCGAAACGTCCAAAGGCAAAAAGCAGGTGCGCATCAAACAGATCCACATGGAAGAAGATGCGGGTAAACTGGTGCACGATATCCGTGAGGATACCACCCACGTGGACTATAACCGTACCAGCGTACCGCTGATCGAGATCGTCAGCCAACCCGACTTGTCGAGTGCTGAAGAAGTGGAAGCGTATCTGGAACGCCTCAAAACGTTGCTCCGCTACGCCAAGGTGGCGGAATGTGAAATGGCGCACGGCACCATGCGGTGTGACGTCAACCTGTCGGTTCGTCCCGCAGGCAGTGACGTACTGGGTGTGCGTACCGAAATGAAAAACATGAACTCGGTGGAAGCCATCAAACGCGCCATCGAATATGAAACCGCCCGTCACATTGACGCCATAGAGAACCACACCGAAGTACTGGTGCAGGAAACCAGACGGTGGGACGATATCAAGGGCAAGAGTTACGCGATGCGTACCAAGGAGACCGCGGGCGATTATCGGTACTTCCCCGATCCCAACGTCATGCCGGTAGTGATCGACGACGAGTGGTTTGACCGCATTAAGGCGTCCCTCCCCGAGTTCCCCGAAGTCAAGCGCGCGCGGTATATGGACGAATACGGTCTGACCGCGTACGATGCCGAACAACTCACCAAGAGCATTGCGCTTTGCGAATGTTTTGAAGCGGCGTACAGTGTCTGTAAAAACGCCAAAGATGCCGCTAACTGGAGCATTTCCGAAGTGATGAGCATCTTAAACGTGCGCAAGATGACATACGATCAGCTCAACATCAACGGTCATGCACTCGGCGAACTGATCCTGCTGGTATCCGAAGGCAAGGTCGGCCGCGCCAACGGCAAGAAGATACTGGCCGCCATGTTTGAGGACACCGCGTTGCAACCGCTTAGCTTTGCTGAGGCCAATCACATGATCATGTCCAACGATACGGGACTCATTGAAAGCGTTGCCAAAGCCGTGGTGGAAGCCGATCCCAAAGCGGTCAGCGATTACAAGAGCGGTAAAGAAAAAGCGCTCATGGCGTTGTTTGGCAAGTGCATGAAGGAACTCAAAGGCAACTGCGATCCGCAGACGCTCCGCGAGATCCTTGTGAACATTGTCAACGCACAATAAATGAGGTAACGTTATGAAACAGATCCTGACGGTGTATACCGGCGGCACGATCGGTTGTGCGCCGCAGGACGGACAGCGCAAATTGAACGCCGCGATTGCCAAACGTGCAATCGCGGCGCATTTTGCAAACAGCGACTCCGTCTATGCAAAGCAGGCTGCCGATCTGTTTGTCGATTCCCATTTCCCCGCACAGACTCTCAGCGAGAATATGACCCCGCAAAAATGGAACGCGCTTGTTGCCCATCTGCGCACGTTTGATCTGTCGCAGTTTGCGGGGGTCATTGTGTTGCACGGGACGGATACGCTCGCGTACACGGCGGCGATGTTATCGCTTTTATTTTGCGATACCCCCGTGCCGATCCTGCTCGTATCCGGCAACCGTCCGCCCGTGGAGGAAAGCGGCAACGCAAACGTCAACTTCCGCGCGGCGGTGGAACTCATTCTGGGCGGTCTTGCTCCCAACGTGTATGTGCCGTACCGCAACTCGGATGGCACCGTATGGTTACATCTGGGCAGTACGTTATTGCAATGCCCGAACTTTTCGGAAGATTTCCGCAACGCCGTGCCGCAACACGCAGTGGCGGTCACCGATACACAAACGGCGATCAACGCCATGCGCCAGTTTTGTGAGAAGCGGACCCCCTCCCCCGTGTTACGATCGTTCACGCGGTTTACCGACCGCGTAACGTTGCTGTTCCCGCACACGGGACTGCGGTACAAGGGTCTCCCGCTTTCGGGACAACAGGCGGTGGTGCACGGCACGTATCATTCGGATACGGTGTGCGTGGAACGGAATACCGCAACGGAACCCATTTCCCCCTATTCCCTCGTCTGGTTACTGGAACGGTGCCGCCAAGCGGAACGTCCCGTGTTCCTGGCCCCTTGTGCGCTTTCGAAAGAACAGTATTCCTCTGCGTTTGATGCCGTGCAAAACGGTGCGATCCCCCTTTCGATGACCACCGAAGCCGCCTATTGCAAAGCACTCCTCGGTACGTCCTGCGGATTATCGCGCAGGGGCCTTATTGCGTTTATGAAACGACCCATCAACAACGAGATGGTATAAAAAAAGCACGGACACAGTCCGTGCTTTTTTGTTAATAACAACTCTCAAAAATTTGTTTAACCGCGTCATAGTCCATGGGGATATACGAGGGGATCACGCGGGTGCCGTTGTTAGTGCACAGGTCACACAACCGCGGGATCTTTTCTTCGGCAATCCCAAACTCACGCAACGTGCTCGGCATACCGAGGGATTTGAAAAAGTCTGCCATCGCCTCAATACCGCAAAGTGCCGCTTTTTCATCATCGGGTTCGGTGATGTCCCATACCCGCCGCGCAAACTGCGCAAAACGCGGTACGTTGCGGTGGTAACAGAACTTCGCCCATGCAGGGAATAACACCGCCAGACCGGCACCGTGAGCGACTGCCGGGTATTCGCCACTAATGGCGTGTTCCAGTTGGTGCACCGCCAAAAAATCCCCTCGGCCGCATCCCGTTAAGCCGTTGTGCGCAAGGCTCGAACCCCACATTGCCGTGGCACGCGCCTCATAGTCACGCGGATCTTCCATCAACACACGACCCGCATCCACCAACGAATGTAACACACTTTCCGCCAACCGATCGGTCAGCGGTGTGGGCTCACAGTCGATAAAATACCGCTCCATGGTATGCGCCATGCTGTCCACAATACCGCAACCCGTCTGATACGGACTCACGGTATAAGTCAGTTCCGGATTGCACACCGCAAACAGACAACGGTTCAAGTCACTGCCGAATCCGCGTTTTTGACATTCCGCTTCATTGGTGACCACAGCGGACGCACTCATTTCACTGCCCGCCGCGGCAATCGTTAAGATACACCCCACCGGTAACGCATCAGCAAGCACCGCTTTGCGGGTGGGAAAATCCCACACGTCGCCGTCGTATTTCGCGCCCGCGGCGGTGTATTTGCAGGAATCCAGCACACTGCCGCCGCCAACGGCTAAGATCATCTCCACCTGCTCCCGTTTGGCGATCGCCACCGCCTCGTGCACAAATTCCAGATTGGGATTGGGTGATACACCGCCGCATTCCACCACCTCAATGCCGTGTTCGTTCAGCGATGCCATTACGTCATCGTACAGGCCGTTTTGCTTGATACTGCCTTTGCCGTACTGCATCATGATCTTGCGAAACCCGTATCCTTTGATGATCTCGCCGATCTGCTTGTGTGAGTCTTTCCCGAAAAACACCTTGGTAGGCGCATGGTAGGTAAAATTCAACATCACCATTCCCCTTTCTCATGCCCCCAGTATACCATATCTCCCGTCCCTTGGCAACCGAAAAAGCCCCGTGACGATCATACGGCGGTTTCCGCACCGTAATACAGGCATACCATCGCGGTGCTGAATAACAGACCGCCCACGATGTCCGTGAACCAATGCACACCGCATACGAGCCGCCCCACTACCATGAATACCGTAAACACACCACACAGACCGTTCACGATACGGCACACCATGCGGTTGCGAACGAGCCGTTTGAACTGCATCATGGCGGTGGGCAACACACACGCAGCCAACATGGTGGTGGACGAAGGGTACGATGCCTCTAAAAAGCCGTATATCAGCACGGGACGGTAATTGATGACGGTATATTCAAAAAACACGTAAACGCCAAATACCAGCAAATAAAACGCACCTAACAGCAAAATACTGCGGTCCACCCTCCATATGTTCCGTCGCTGAATCCATTGTACCAATCCCACACCGGCAAACCCGAACGCGACCGCGATTGCGACAACACCTGCCCAATCCGTGAGATGGTACAACCACAGGTGAACGCCGAAGAAATCATGTACCGCCCGATTGACCGTGGCATACGCCACGACCGAACCGTTCGGTCCGATAGGATGGCGATCCACCGCGGTGAGCGATACGGTGTACGCGAGAAACACCAGCAACACGACCATACCGATAAGGATATACGATTGCGATTTTCGTTTCATACTTCTTGCCTCCTTTTGGGAAGCAGTTTAGCAAACAAAATCACCGTTCACCAGAAACGCACCGTCACGGTTTTGACACGGTGCGTGTCACAGCCCATTTAATGAGCAACAGCACAAAGAATAACGCGGCAGGATACGGTTGACCGCTGACGATAAACAGCAACACGGCACACGCGTTGAGTAGAAAGCCCCCCACATTCGCCCACCGTTTGAGTGTTTCACGATCTTGGTTGCGCAACAGGAGTTCTGTCCCTCCGCACACGGCCATCGCAACAGGCAACACCCAATACCAGACGGATAACCACCCTTCAAACTGATACAGCGGTACCGCGTAAAAGGCACTGCCCTGTTCGGCTTTAAAAAGGGGGAGCAACGAACTTAACAACGCCGCCACGTTGAGCAGACCGTCCATACCGTACGCAAAGCGACGCAAGTTGGCGCGATTTTCCGTTTCGGCAACCGCGATCACATCCTCGGCTGAAAGCAAGTCGTCCAACGTTACACCGTAAAACTTGGCGATCAGTTGCAACGAATCCATATTGGGCAATCCTCTGCCCGTTTCCCATTTGGAAACGGCGGTGCGCGACACAAACAAACTTTCCGCCAACTGTTCTTGCGTCAACTGATGTTCTTTGCGTAACTGTTGTAATTTTTCACACAGTTCCATATCGGCAACCCTCCCATACAATCATTGTATCACGTTCCCCTACCGAAAAAAAGCCTCTCCCCTCTCCTTGCGCGACACTTTCCGTGTCATACCCAAAACAAGCACCCGAAACCGCGTTGGGTTCGGGTGCTTCTCTCAAATTTCAAACGTGCGGAACTGTTTGGCATATTCCGACGGTGTCATGCCGGTCTTTTCTTTGAAAATACGGCAAAAATGATACAAACCGGAAAATCCGCATTCCATCGACACTTGCGTAACGGTGCATTCCGTATCGGTCAACAGTTGTTTCGCTTTCTGCAATCGTCGGTTGAGTATGAATTGCTTGGGTGTCACGTGATACTGTTGCAAAAATAATTTCCGCAAATACACCTCGCTGATGGTGGCGCGCTGGGCAATTTTGGTGTTGGTAAGGGTTGCATCGGACAAGTTTTGCTCAATATACCCCACGATTGGTGCTAAATGTGATACGGTTGGTTGCCGGGTCACACGGTCCAACAACTTGTAAAACTCCCCCAGAATCTCCAAACGACTCCCATCGTGACCGTACAGATGCCGTATGTTTGATGCAATGGCCTGACACACGGCTGGATTGGCCAACGTAAATGCCAAGATCTCCTCACACACAAAACCTTCACACAAGAAATTAAACACCCAGAACAACCCGTCACGTTCCCCCTTGAGCGCATATGTACCGCCTTTCGGGAGCAAAACGGCAGTGCCTTTGGTGGATGTCACCGATTGACCGTTCAACGTATACGTGATCTGCCCGTCCAAGCACAGCGATAAGCCGTACGTGGCGCGCTGACGCATCTGTGACCGACGTCCCCTTTCAAAATAGACCTGTAACGGTTCTTTGACGTCCGTTATCACCAGTTGTTCCAACACATCCATAGTTCTCGCCCCCCGGTCATTGTATCAAAATACGCAAATATTTTCAAGATTTTCGGATTATATCGTATCAAAAACGTTAAAATGATATCAATTTCTGCATTGACGGGAACAGTTTTGGCATCCATAATACAAGAAAAGGAGGCGTTTGCCATGAATTTCACGGGAAAAACCGCTATTTCCACCGGTGCCGCATCCGGCATGGGATTATTGTTTGCCGAAAACTTTACAGCACTGGGCGGTAACGTCGTGTTGTGCGACGTAAACGAAACAATTTTGAAAGAAAAAGTTGCCGCCATCAACGCAAAGGGCAACGGGAAAGCCGTTGGCATGGTGTGTGACGTGCGCGATTACGCACAGGTTTGTCGCGTTCGCGATGAAACCGTTGCCGCTTTTGGCAGCATTGACGTGGTTGCCAACTTCGCCGGCGGTTCGGCGGTGCGCATTCAACAAGTGGACCGCGCGGAGTGTCCCGAATTCCCCGACGTACCGATCGAAGTGTTTGACTGGGGATTGGACGTCAATTTAAAGGGCCCGTTCTATTTCGCACACGCGGTACTGAAACAAATGCGCGAACAAAAAAGCGGCTTGATCCTCAACATCGGTTCCATCACCGGTAAAGAAGGAAATGACTACGGTTTGGATTATCCCACCGCGAAAGCCGGTCTTATGTTCGGGTTGACCCGTTCCATTGCACAGTTTGGCGCACCGCACGGCATTCGTTGCGTGTGCATTTCTCCGGGTCCCGTGCTGACAAGAGCCGCCATGGCCAAGATGAAAACGTTGCTGGGACGTGCCGCAGATCCGCAAGAGATCATCGATCTGTGCTTGTTTGTTGCTTCCGAAAAAGGACAGTTTATCAACGGTGAAAACATCATGATAGACGGTGGTCGCAACGCCATGAATCGAGGAGAAGTATGAGAAAACACTTTTTAGGTAAAACCGCGCATCCCCTCACCGTCATGATTCAGTGTGAGCGTCCCGACGATGCGGTGGAACGGATCCGTCGTTCTCTGGCACTTGGTGCGGATGCGTTCGGACTTCAAACGGAGTGGTTGCAAGACGACTTGCGCCATGCCGATACCTACCGTCAGATGTTTGAACTCATGCAAGGCAAACCATGCTACGTCACCCATTACCGCATCAAAAATCAAAGTCGGCCGTACGGTCCGGAAGATTTTCGCGGACAAGACGTAGCCGCGCTGGACGAAACACTGGCCGACGGTTTGCGGACACTTGCCAAAAGCGGTGCGGCTTTGGTGGATGTGATGGGCGATATGTTCTGTCCACACCCCGACCAGTTGACCGACGACGCACAAGCCGTTCGTCGACAGATGGCTTTGATCGACGATCTTCATGCCATCGGCACGGACGTACTCATGTCGTCCCACCTGTTTCGGTTTGCACCGGCAGAACGTGTACTGGAGATCGCGTTTGAACAAAAACGACGCGGTGCGGACATCATCAAAATCGTAACGTTTGCGGATTTCATGGAACAACAACTGGAGAATTTGCGCATTACCGCTCTGCTCAAGCGCGAACTGGGCGCACCGTTTTTATTTCTGTCGGGCGGTGAATCGTCGTTGCATCGACGGCTCGGATTCAAGTTGGGTTGTTGCATGACGTTGTGCGCATACGAGCACGACGAACGCTCCACACCGGCACAACCCTTACTCACAGAAATGCAAACCATCCGCGATTCTCTGCATTTTTAATGAGATAACCAGGAACCCATAACCGGGTATTTGGTCATCGCCGCTGTGGCGGATCTTTTCATCGTCAATATTCTTGAGGCCACGCGGCTATCGCGTGGTTTTCGTTTACAAAAAACGCCCGTGCAAAATGCACGGGCGTTTTGTTGTATGCGTTATACCAAGGGACGGCGCGGTATGATGACCGCTGCGATGATGTACAAGACGATACCGCTGCCCCCAAAGAGCGCGAACAGCACCCACGCCAAGCGCACCAACGTGGGATCGATGTCAAAATACTCACCGATACCCGCGCACACACCGTCGATCTTCTTATCGACGTTGGATTTATACAGTTTTTTATCCATAACAATCACCTTAATCTAACGGCTTCATTGTTGGGATTTCATTTGTAAAACTCACGTAACTCTACAAAAGTCTTCAAAACCCCAGTAAATAAGCCACTTTCCAAACTTTTGAAAAAATATAAATCTCCGTAAGTCTATATACATTATGTTCCATTTGGCTTAACTTTTGGCTTATTGGCTTACGGATGCCTCGGAGTTGGATGCTGCAAGCTTGCCCTTTTGAAAATAGGCATCCAGTCCTGCAAACTCATCTTTTCTGAGGTCTTTGGTCACATCGGCATAAATTCCGAGTGTTGTCGAAACATCGGCATGGCCTAAAGCATCTTGAATCACCTTGATGT
>JAFSIB010000084.1 GCA_017440005.1 Clostridia bacterium | reverse complement strand
GGTCATGGTCGTGATCCAAACCGACATACTCGTCCAGGTTGTAGGTGGTCACGCCGGAATAATCCACAGCGCCTTCTTCATACAAAGCCGCCATACGACGATAAGTCGGCAGGGGAGTAGAACCGGTAGCGAGACCGAGAACCGAGTTGGGTTTTGCGATAACCTGAGCGGCAAAGAGCGCGGCAGCTGCGGCACCGATCGCATCGGCATTTTTGTAAACACGAACGTTCATAATAGCGGTCATTCCTTTCTGTTTCGCGTGTATGTTCACGCTTTCATACGTTATCATTATCCGCTTTTTCCGGCAAAAACCATATATACAAACGGACGCTAAATTTGTATTTTCGGACATTCCGAAATTTTGACTGGACATTGTCGAAAAAGATTGTATAATAGGTACGGTTTGAGTTTAGAGAAGAATGTAGAGAGAAGGATTCTTATGATGAAACCTGAGTTAGTCTCATCCCTAAAATCGTACAACGGCAAGATGTTTGCCGGGGATTTGGTTTCCGGTCTGATCGTGGCGATCATCGCTCTGCCGCTTTCGATCGCACTGGCAATTGCGTCGGGAGTCAGCCCCGAACAAGGTATCTTCACGGCGGTCATCGCGGGTTTTGTTATTTCACTGCTGGGTGGCAGTAAAGTGCAAATTTCCGGTCCCACAGCCGCGTTTGCCACTATTGTGGCGGGGATCGTTGCCCGAGAAGACGGCATGAACGGTCTTATTATAGCTACTATCATTGCCGGCGTGATCCTAATCATTATGGGTTTGTGCAAGTTTGGCAACTTGATTCGCTTTATCCCGTTTACGATCACCACGGGCTTCACAGCCGGTATTGCGGTAACCATTGTGTTCGGTCAATTGAAGGATTTCTTCGGCGTTACCTATCCTGCGGGTATGGAAACCATTGAAAGCACACAGAAATTGCATGCGTTTTTTGCAGGATTCGGCAGCTTCCAATGGCAGGCGCTGTTGGTTGGTGCGGCGTCTTTGGCGGTGCTCGTTCTGATGCAAAAGTTCCTTCCTCGTTTTCCGGGCTCGCTGGCCGCGGTCATCGTTGGTATCCTGATGGTGCAATTCATTCCCGGCATGCAGGCGGTACCGACTATCGGAAATCAGTACCCCAATCTTGAAGCGGGTATGATGCCTACGTTTACAGCTCCTGAATTTACCTGGGAAGCCATTCAAAAAGCCCTTCCCGACGGTTTTACCATTGCGGTGTTGGCGGCGATCGAGTCGCTTCTGTCGTGTGTTGTGGCCGACTCTATGATTCACGCCAAGCACGATTCCAATATGGAACTCGTGGCACAGGGTGCCGGTAATGTCGTGTCGGTGCTGTTCGGCGGCATTCCTGCGACCGGCGCGATCGCACGTACGGCGGCCAATGTGAAAAACGGCGGTCGCACACCGGTGGCAGGCATTGTGCACGCGATCGTATTGTTCTTGATCTTGCTTGTTCTTATGCCGTGCGCAAAGTGGATTCCCATGCCCACCATTGCGGCGATTTTGATTGTGGTTGCCTATAATATGTGTCAGTGGCGCACGTTTGTCCATATGGTTAAAACGGCTCCCAAGAGCGATATCACCGTGCTGATGGTTACGTTCTTGTTGACGGTGTTGTTTGACCTGGTTGTGGCAATTGAGATCGGTATGCTGATGGCTTGTGTGTTCTTTATGAAACGCATGAGTGATGAAACCGGTGTGAAGAGCTGGAAATATGTAGAGAAAAACGATTCGAACGAAACGGAACACCTGATGACTCTTCCGAAATCGGTGCGTGTATATGAAATTACCGGTCCGCTGTTTTTCGGTGCCGCTTCGCAACTTGATCACATTGTTGTGAAAGATATGACCAAGTGTCTGATCCTGCGTATGCGTGCCGTTCCTTCGTTGGATACGACGGCTATGAACGCTTTGATCGATTTGTACAAGCGTTGTGAAAAGCGCGGTATTACCTTGGTTCTTTCGCATGTAAACGAACAACCGATGAAGGTTATGAAAAAGGCTAAATTTGTAGAAATGGTCGGTGAAGAGAACTTCATGCCGCATATCATGGCCGCCGTTGCCCATGCTAAGGATTGCGTAAAAGAATACTAATAAACTAAGAGCAGTGCGGAATTGGTAACGATTCGACACTGCTCTTTTATTATTATAAAAGGGGAGGAGGGTACATAGTCAATATACGTCGGTCGAGTAGGATCGGTGCAGGGGTGTGTTGTATTTCTTCGGAAATTTGTTATACTAAAATTGTTAAGGAGGCGAGCTTATGCGCATTGGCGAACGTTTCTCTATTCGTTGCTTCGCTGCGGCGATTCGAGAGTTTCAGCCTTCGCTTATGT
>JAFSIB010000083.1 GCA_017440005.1 Clostridia bacterium | reverse complement strand
TTATCGGGGTGCAGGGTACGACCCGTGCCGCCGCCGGAAGCAACAGAGAAGTATTTTTTGTCGTTCTCCATGGTCCATTTCTTATAGGTGCCCGCAACGGGATGCTGGAAGCGGGTCGGGTTGGTGGAGTTACCGGTGAGGGACACTTCCACCTTTTCGTGTTTCATGATGGCAACGCCTTCCGAAACGTCGTTCGCACCGTAGCATTTTACCTTGGCGCGTTCGCCGTCGGAGAACGCTTTTTCACGCACGATCTTGAGCTCGCCCGTGTAGAAATCGTACTCGGTTTCCACATAGGTGAAACCGTTGATACGGCTGATGATATACGCCGCGTCTTTACCCAAACCGTTGAGGATAACGCGCAGGGGCTGTTTGCGGGCTTTGTTGGCGGTGCGGGCAATGCCGATGGCGCCTTCCGCCGCCGCAAAGGATTCGTGACCTGCTAAGAATGCAAAGCAATCGGTCTCTTCCGAAAGCAGCATTTTACCCAGGTTACCGTTACCGAGACCCACGTTGCGCTGCTCGGCAACCGAACCGGGCACGCAGAATGCCTGCAAGCCTTCACCGATCACAGCCGAAGCTTCGGCGGCATCTTTGATACCGCGTTTGAGAGCCAGCGCCACGCCCAGGGTGTACGCCCATACCGCGTTTTCAAACGCGATCGGCTGCACGCCTTTGACGATCGCATTGACATCAATGCCTTTGCTTTCACACAGGTCGCGGCAAGCTTCCATAGAACCGAGGTCGTTCTCGGCTAAAAATTTCTCGATTTTTGCAAGGCGTCTGTCCTTGCCTTCGAATTTCACATCGTTCGCCATGTCTGCAACCTCCTCTTATTCTTCACGGGGGTCAATGTACTTCGCCGCAGCATCAAAGCGACCGTACTGACCGATGTTCTTTTCGTATGCCACGTTGGGCTCCACACCGTGACGGATATCCTCGAGCATCTTGCCCAGTTTCACAAACTGGTAACCGATGACTTCGCCTTCTTCGTCCAGCGCGATCTTGGTGACATAGCCTTCCGCCATCTCCAGATAGCGAACGCCTTTTTTCTTGGTGGAATACATAGTACCGACCTGCGAACGCAAGCCTTTACCCAAGTCTTCCAGACCGGCACCGATGATCAGACCGTCATCCGAGAAAGCGGACTGCGTACGGCCGTACACCAGTTGCAGGAAGATCTCACGCATGGCAACGTTGATCGCGTCACACACGAGGTCGGTGTTGAGGCACTCCAGCAGCGTTTTGCCGGGGAGGATCTCCGCCGCCATAGCCGCCGAGTGGGTCATACCGGAGCAGCCGATGGTTTCCACCAGAGCTTCTTCCACGATACCCTCTTTGATGTTCAGTGTCAGTTTGCAGGTGCCCTGTTGCGGTGCACACCAGCCGATACCGTGCGACAGACCGGAAATATCCGCGATCTCTTTCGCCTTGACCCATTTACCCTCTTCGGGGATGGGAGCCGGACCGTGATGCGGGCCCTTTTTCACTATACACATTTGTTCAACTTCATGGGAATAGTTCATGTTGGTACTCCTTTCGGATTTTAATACGCGTTATATTATACCCCGTTTTCACGCGAAACGCAAGGGGCTTGTCCAGAATTTGTTAATTTTTTCACGAAAAAAAGCCGATGACGGCGTCATCGGCTTATCTTTTCAAAATTTACTCCTCGCGAGCGGCGGGTTTGCGGAGCATCTGACGGGTCTGATGCACTTCGGCAGCATGTTTTGCCAGATCTTCCTCGGTGCGTTTGAGCAGATCGTCCACGAAGTCCTGCGCACCTTTGCGCATCTCGCGGCATTTCTGCTGTGTCTGCGTGGAGATCTCGTTGGCTTTCTGAGCCGCCAGCTTCACCACTTCTTCCTGCATCACCATGGCACGTGCGCGCTCTTCGGCGGCACGGACAATGTCCTCCGCTTCTTTTTTGGCGGTTTCGATGATGTCGGTACGGTCCGCAACAATGGATTTCGCCTGACGGATCTCGCTGGGCATGTTGCCGCGGATATCGTCAATGATATCGCGCAACTTATCGGCTTCCACCAAGCATTTACCGCCGGACAGCGGCAGACCCCAAGCCTTGTCGATCATTTCATCGATTTGATCCAATAAATTTTCGATCGTCATGTTTCTTCGTTCCTTCCGTATTTTTCTAAAATATCATTTACAATGCACGCCGGGACGAACTCCCGAATATCACCACCGAGTGATGCCATCTGTTTGACCAGACTGGACGACAGATACAAATACTCGGCATTGGTCGTTAAGAAAACCGTTTCCAACTGCGGGTTGAGTTTACGGTTGGTGAGCGCCATCTGGAACTCATATTCAAAGTCAGACACCGCGCGCAAACCTTTGACAACGGCGGTCGCCTGTTTTTGGTGGGCATATTCGGCAAGCATGCCGCTGTACGCATCCACTTCCACGTTCGGCAAAGACGCGGTTGCCCGTTTAAGCAACTCCACACGTTCTTCCTGCGTGAATAACGGTTGTTTGTTACTGTTCACCATCACCACAACGATGACCTTGTCAAACATTGCGGCCGCGCGCGTGATGATGTCCACGTGGCCGCAAGTCACCGGATCGAAACTACCCGGACAAATTGCCACTTTCATAAACGTCTGTTATCCTTTCTCGCGATAGATGCGTACAACCACCCGCCCGTATCGGTACGTGCGGTAAAGTGCAAGCGTTCCCACGGTTTCCGGCAGATCGGTATCGCGGTCGGTTTCACACACAACACTGCCGCCTGCCGCGATCTTGCCCACCAATTGTTCCAGGCAAGATGCCACTAATCCTGCCGCATACGGCGGATCCAGAAACACCAGATCAAACGGACCCGCGGCACCGCGCAGATACTCCAACGCATCACGGCACATCACCTGTGCCGCGCCGTCCAACTTAGTTCCGCGCAGGTTACGGCGAACGACTTCCGCCGCCTGCCGATTGCGATCCACAAACACGCAGGATGCAGCCCCGCGACTGAGCGCTTCAATACCCATCTGACCCGAACCGGCAAACAGATCCAGCACCCGCCGCCCTTCAATATCAAAACTGATCGCGGAAAAAATGCCTTCCTTGACACGCTCCACGGTGGGACGGGTATCCATCCCCGTGAGTGTCTCCAAACGGCACCCTTTCGCAGTTCCGGTAATTACTCTCATACAACCTCTATTATCCCATTATTGGCGGTCGTTGTCAATATTTTTATGAAAATCACGCCTGCACAGCGGCGCGCAGGGCCTCTGTACGGTCGGTGCGTTCCCACACAACGCCCAGTTCTTCACGGCCCATGTGACCGTATGCCGCCAGCGCGCGGTACTGCGGTTTGCGCAGTTGGAGCGTGTCAATAATAGCCGCCGGACGGAAATCGAACACACGGCTCACCGCCGCCGCCAACACCTCATCCGACACCGTACCGGTGCCGCGGGTGTCCACACGCACCGAAACGGGGTTTGCCACACCGATTGCGTACGCCAACTGCACTTCACACTGCGAAGCAAGACCCGCCGCCACCACGTTTTTCGCGGCATACCGCGCCATGTAGGTTGCCGAACGGTCAACCTTTGTGGGATCTTTGCCGGAGAACGCGCCGCCACCGTGGCAGGCGTATCCGCCGTATGTATCCACAATGATCTTACGGCCCGTCAAGCCGCTGTCGCCCTGCGGGCCGCCCACCACAAACCGACCGGTCGGGTTGACAAAGATCTTCGTATTATCATCCATCAAGTCTGCCGGCACCACCGCGCGAATGAGTTTTTCGGTAATATCGGCGCGAATGGTTTCAAGCGTTACGTCGGGATCGTGTTGCGTGGACACCACCACGGTATCCACACGCACGGGCTTGAACCCTTCATATTCCACCGTGACCTGCGTTTTACCGTCAGGGCGCAGGTAAGACAGCGTACCGTCTTTGCGCAACGCCGTCAACGCTTTTGCCAACCGATGAGAAAGCGCAATGGGAAGCGGCATCAGCTCAGGGGTCTCGTCACACGCAAACCCGAACATCAAGCCCTGGTCACCGGCACCGATGCGGTCATACGCATCCGCCTGTTCGGCACCGCGTACTTCGATCGCTTCGTTGACACCCATCGCAATATCCGGTGACTGCTTGTCCAGCACAGTCATCACGGCGCAGGTGTTGCCGTCAAATCCAATCGCCGCGTTATCATACCCGATATCGTTCACCACACCGCGCACCACAGCCGGGATATCCACAGTGGCATCGGTGGTGATCTCACCCATCACCATCACCATGCCGGTGGTGGTCACGGTCTCACACGCCACGTGTGCTTGCGGATCCTGCTCAAGGATCGCGTCCAATACCGCGTCCGAGATCTGGTCGCAAACTTTATCCGGATGTCCTTCCGTTACGGATTCCGATGTGAAAAAATGTCTTGCCATAATTCAAATTCTCCTTTTTTGTCAAAAAAACACGCCCCGCACAGAATACGGGGCGTGGATTCCACCTCATCTGTCGGTCAAAACCGCAGGATTTAGCACCTTGCCTTGTTGCAGGTTGCCGGGCTTCACAGGGCCTGTCCCTCCGCCGCTCTTGATAAGGACCTATTCAATTTGCGAAAGTCATTATATCACATTCTGTCGGATTGTCAATCTTTTTTTACAACACGGTAATGCTGTGTACCCGATGGAACGTGTCGCCACCCTCTACCTTTTGGATGCCGACCTTCTTCGTAATATCCCCGTCATGCTCCGGTGTGTCGGGGTAACCGCACCACGGCTCCACGCAGATAAACGGGGCTTTGTACGGTTGCCAGAACAGCAAATGATCAAATCCCTCGTAACGGATCTCCACACCGCGGCCGCTTTCTTTATGACGCAGTGTGAGCGAATCCGAACGCGTGCCGTTGCGGAAGATCAGCGCATCAATGGCATAATCTTCCTCGCGAAGCGGCAATACGTTGCTGTTCTCGATCACCAACTGCGTGTCGTTGCTGTTGATCGGGTCGGGCGTGGTGTACAACGTTTCGGGTTCGGCAAACACGACCTCATACTGCTCGATCCCCTCGGGGCACACGTACGCCTCGTGCGAACCGATGGACATATACAAAGGCTGTTCCGACGGATTTTTCACGTCATACGCGATTTCCACCGTCTTGCCGACCAACCGATACCCGATGCGCAGTTCGTAATCAAAGGGGTACTGTTCGCGGCTCTTATCATCCGCACGCAGTAAAAATACCGCCTCGGTATCGGTCGCCCGCTCAACCTCGAATGTTTCAAGACGCGCGTACCCGTGCTTTTGCAAGGTATACGTCACACCGTTATAACGGTATTCATTGTTTTTAAGCGCCCCGCAGATGGGGAACAACACCGGCGCGCGTTTTGCCCAGAATGCCGCATCCCCGTTCCACAAATACTCCGTACCGTCTGTCGCTTTGATGGATTGCAATTCCGCGCCCAACTCGGCAATGGTTACGGTCAATTCCTTGTTTTGTAACGTCACCATGTGAAAAACACTCCTTTTTACTTTTCCCATTTATCGCACAACGCATGGATCTGCGCGGTGAATTTTGCCAGATCTTTGTTTGCACGGCCGCGGCACGATTCGATCACGCGCACCAAGCGCTGACCTGCCGCCGCCAGTTTGCCGAACACGGTATTCTCGCGTTTTTCGGCACCGCCTTTGCGCTGGATGCGCCGACGGCTGCCTTCTTCCACCTGCACGTTTTCCAGCAGATCCCACGCATCCCCGCTGTACGGCGCGGTCGCCTCTTGCTGTTGCTCACGGATCAGGCGTGCCGCGAGCGTTTCGCAGGCATCCTCATCACCGTGGTTGACAAACACCCGCGTGGGTTTGGGATCAAACGATGCCACCCACCGCAACAAACCGTTGTCATCTGCGTGACTGCTGATACTGTTCAGTTGTGCGATCTCGGCATTCACGCCGATCGTATCACCGAACAGTTTTACCTCGGTTGCACCGTCCAACAGCGACCGCCCGATCGTGCCGACCGACTGGTATCCCACAAACAGTACCGTACTGTCGGCACGCCATAAATTATGCTTTAAGTGATGGCGGATACGGCCCGCTTCACACATGCCGCTCGCCGATAAGATCACTTTGGGGCGTTTGTCGGCGTTGATGGCGCGGGAATCATCCGCCGTCACGGAGATCTGCAGTCCGGAGAAATTGATGGGATTGACCCCGTTTTGCACCAATGCGCGGGTTTCTTCGTCATAACACTCCATGGAGTTCGGCCCGAAAATACGGGTGGCTTCCACAGCAAGCGGACTGTCCACCACCACCGTGAAATCACCGTGCCCCGTCACCAGATTTTTCTCCTTGATCTGACGGATAAAATACAACATTTCCTGCGTACGTCCCACCGCAAACGAGGGGATCACCACGTTGCCGCCGCGATCAAACGTGCGTTGGATCACCGCCGCCAGATCACCCACGTAATCGGGTTGCTTTTCATCGTGACTGCGGTTACCGTAAGTGGATTCCACCACCACGTAATCCGCCGTTTTGAGCAGTTGCGGATCGCGCAAAATTGGCTTGTTCACGTTGCCGATGTCACCGGAAAACACAATGCGTTTTTGTTCGCCGTCTTCGGTTGCCGTTACCGTCACAGATGCTGAACCGAGCAGATGACCCGCATCGGTAAAGGACACCGACACCTCGTCACACACCGTGTACGGGGTATCATAATCACACGGCACAAAGTGCGGCAACACACCTTCCACGTCCTGCATGGTATAAAGCGGCACGTACGGTTCCTGCCCGGCACGTTTGGCTTTGCGGTTGCGCCACTCGGCTTCAAATTCCTGAATGTGCGCCGAATCACGCAACATGATCTGACACAGTTTCGTGGTCGCGTGCGTGGTGTACACCTTGCCGCGGAATCCGTTTGCATACAGCATCGGGATCTTGCCTGAATGGTCAATGTGTGCGTGCGTCAACAACACCGCATCAATGAGCGAGGGCGAAACGGGGATCTCCTGGTTTTCAAACAGATCACGGCCTTGCTCCATACCGCAATCGATCAGTATCTTTTTGCCGGCGACGGTAAGCAATGTACAACTGCCGGTCACTTCATGCGTAGCACCTAAAAACGTGAGTTTCATAGCATATCCCCCTTTGCTTTCATTATATGACGAAACCGCATGCCTTACAAGTAAAAATCCGAAAAATTCCTTCTTGTTTTTGGAAAGGAGTGGATTTTTACACAACTTTCCGCTATAATACCGAGTATAGAGATAAAAGGAGGGATCCCCGTGCAAAAATTGAATTACAAACGCACGATCCTGGTCGGCTTTGCCTTTTTCCTCATCAGCGCATTCTGGCAAGCGTATGACGCCACCATTCCCGTTGTATTAACCAACAAATTCGGTATGTCGCAGACGTGGTCGGGACTGATCATGGCGCTGGACAACGTGCTGGCTCTGTTTATGTTGCCGCTCTTTGGCACGCTCAGCGATAAATGCCGCACCCGTTTCGGCAAGCGTACCCCGTTTATCACGATCGGTACCACCATCGCGGCGGTAGCACTCATCGCCTTGTCGTTTGCGGATACTGCACAACTCAAAAACATCTCCGCGGTTTCCAAAATCGATGATCCCGCGGCGTTGACCACGCTGTACGAAACTCAGGGCGATAAAACGTTGCACACCCCCGAGGGTGAGGCGTTTGTGCTCTCTGAAAAATTTACCGTGGAAGAGTTTACACAGATCCGTTGTAAGACCGAAACGGCAAGCGGCAAACTGGAAACCTCCCAAGAGTATACCAATTACGTAGCCCCCGCCCGTCAGGCGTATGCGGCAGAAGTGACCACCGAACGTCCCGGTTCGCTGGTGTTCTTTGTCGCGTTATTGCTTGTGTTGCTCATCTCCATGGCAACGTTCCGTTCCCCCGCCGTTGCGTTGATGCCGGACGTCACCATCAAACCATTGCGCAGTAAAGCAAACGCCATCATCAACCTGATGGGCACCGCGGGCGGTATTCTGGTGCTGGTACTCGGCATCGTGTTCGCCACCTCGGCGGTGCAAAACGCACTCATGAGTTATACCGTGTATTATGCGATCGTGGCAGGCCTGATGCTCGTGGCGTTACTCATCTTCCTTGCCACCGTGCGCGAACCCGCATGGTCCAAGCAAATGCAGGAAGACAGTATTCGCTTGGGGATCGAAGAAACGGTGGAAGACACCACCGTCAAACGCGGTCTTACAAAAGGCGAAAAGATCTCGCTCATTCTCATTCTTGCCTCCATCGCATTGTGGTATTTCGGGTATAACGCCGTCACGTCCAAATACGCGGTGTACGCCACCAACGTGTTGGATAAGAGTTACAATACCACCATGCTGCTCGCGCAAGCGGCAGCCATTATTTCGTATCTGCCCGCCGGCATGATCGCTTCCAAGATCGGCCGCAAAAAGACCATTTTGGGCGGTGTGGTCATGCTCGCTTCGGCATTCGGTGTTGCCGCGTTCATGCGGTCGGACAGTCCCACCCTGCTGATGAACGCCATGTTCATTCTCGCGGGCATCGCCTGGGCAACCATCAACGTAAACTCCTTCCCGATGGTGGTGGAACTGTGTTCGGGCAGTGATATCGGCAAATACACCGGTTACTATTACACGGCATCCATGGCGGCACAGATCGCCACCCCCGTGTTGTCGGGTTTCCTGATGGATAAGATCGCCCACACTGTGTTGTTCCCGTATGCGGCAATCTTTGTGGCACTCGCTTTTGTGACCATGTTCTTTGTCAAACACGGCGATTCCAAGACCCCCGAAAAGACCGGATTGGAGGCATTGGACGTCGATGATTGAGTCCATCGTATCGGTTCTGCTGATTGCCGCCGTGTTGTACATTCTCAGCGTCGGCGGCCGCAGCGGACATCCCAACTTACAGACGTTGCGTTCCCACGCGTATGCTCATCGCGGCCTGCACAATCACACCCGTCCCGAAAATTCGCTGTCGGCATTCCGCGCCGCCCGTGAAAAAGGGTACGGCGTGGAACTGGACGTGCATCTGCTGAGCGACGGCACACTCGCCGTGTTTCACGATCACACGCTCATCCGCATGACGGGTCAAAACGGCAAGATCGAAGATCTCACCGCTGAGGACCTCGCCGCATACACGCTCGGCGATACAACAGAAACGATCCCCACGTTCCGTGAAGTATTGGATGTGTTTGGAAACGCCGTGCCGCTCATTGTGGAACTCAAAGCCGCCGGCAATCACCGCGAACTGGTGCACGCCACCGTGAAAGCATTGGAAGAGTATGAGGGACCGTACTGCATTGAATCATTTGACCCGCGGTGCCTTTGGTATTTGCGCCGCGATTTCCCGCACATCGTGCGCGGTCAGTTGGCGCAGGATTTTTTCAAAAACAAAGAAGATCTGTCTGCCCCGATCCGCTTTGTATTAACGCATCTGCTCACCAATTTCCTCACCCGCCCCGATTTTGTGGCATATCGGTTCACCGATCGCAACGCCTTAAGCGTGCGCATCGCCCGCAAACTGTGGCGCGTGCAAGGCGTTGTGTGGACACTCACCGATCCCGAACAACACCGCACCGCTCTTGAAGAAAACTTTATCCCCATTTTTGAAGAATACGAACCGTAACAAAACCGCCGCCGTATTGTGTACGGCGGCGGTTCATTTTATCGGATTCCATAATGAAATTCCCGCAATGCCTGCAGATACCCTTCGCCATCCAGCATGTAACTGAGTCCATGCCCGGCGTTCGGCACGATCACCAGCCGTTTTTCCGCCGCGCAGGCATTGTAATTTTGTACGCTCATCTCACACGGCACGTACGCATCGTCGTCCCCGTGGAAAAAGATGATGGGCAACGAACACGTGCGCATTACCTCAATGGGCGCGGCTTCTTCCACATCAAGCCTACCGTAGATCCGTGCACCCCATTTCACAAACGGGTACAGCAGTTTGGGCGGCAAATGCATATCGCGGATCACTTTTTGGATGATTTCTTTTGCAGACGTGTACCCACAGTCCGCGAGCACCCCCACCACGGTTGGCGGTAACGGTAACCCCGCCGCCAGCATCACCGTGGCGGCACCCATCGAGATGCCCGTTAAAATGATCTTGCGTGAATCGCCGAACCGCGTATACAGATAGTTCGCCCATGCCGTACAGTCAAACCGTTCACGGATCCCGAACGTAATCACGCGCCCCTCGCTTTTTCCGCAGGCGCGTTGATCCACAATTAACACACTGCGTCCCAAGGCAAACGCCCGTTGCACACCGCCGCACAAATCGCGCTCCGCCGCGCCTCGGTATCCGTGCATCATGAGTTCGATCGGCGCGTCCGGCGCGCATTCGTAATACTTGCCGTAAAGCGTTAAGCCGTCAAAAGATGTAATGCTTACCTCTTCATGCGGCAACGCACGTGCCTCTTTCATCCATGCCACCATGGTGTCGCGATAGGGCTCATACACGCGTCCGGGCGGAATGTGGCACTCTTCTTTCGGTGCCTTTTTCTTCGGTGCGTAAAACGCCATACAAAAACAACAAAACGTGATGACAAAAAATAAGACGGTCACCGCCGCAACAGCGATCCCGAAAACCATCATATTGAACACCTCACAACATTCATTCTATCACCGTGCCGAATCCATTGCAAGAATTTGGCGCGCGATTTTTCTTGCTTTTTGTCGTACTTTCCAGTACACTGTACGAAGAGGAGTGAAGGAGGGTTTTATGAATATTGAGGTTAATTACCAAAACAAAAAGCGGTATAACACCGCCAAGTACCCCATTCGACAACCCAAGATCATCGTATACCTGATCTGGCTGTTGTCCCGTATTATGTTGATCGGCAAACAATATAAAGTTGAAAAAATCAATATGGACGGGTTAAAACCGCCGTATATGATGCTCAGCAATCACATGTATTTCATCGACTTTGAACTCGCGGCGATGGGCACATTACCCCACCGCGTCAACAATGTTGTGAGTATTGACGGGTATTACCGTCGCCCGTGGCTGATGGAACTCATCGGTGCTATCTGCACCCGCAAATTCACCATGGACCTGCATCTCATCAAATCCATCAACCGCGTGCTCAAACGCGGTGACATTATGTCCATGTATCCCGAAGCACGGTACTCCCCCTGCGGCACGTTATCGTATATGCCGGAATCGCTCGGCAAACTCATCCGCATGAATAAGGTGCCTGTGGTAGCGGTGGTGCATCACGGCAACCACCTGCATTCCCCGTTCTGGAATTTCCGCAAAAAACGCAAAGTGCCGATGCACACAACCATGACGCAGATCCTCACCGCCGAGCAGGTCAAGGCCATGACGGTGGAGCAAATCAACGAAGTGGTACGCACCGCGCTTGCGTATGACGATTATCGGTATCAGAAGGAAAACAACATCCTCATTACCGAACCGTTCCGCGCCGAAGGGTTGCACAAGGTACTGTACCAATGCCCGCATTGCATGGCGGAATCCCAAATGGCATCCCAAGGCACGGAACTCTTCTGCACCGCCTGCAGCAAGCGCTGGAATTTGAACGAGGACGGTACGTTATCCGCTCTGGAAGGTGAAACTGAGTTTTCCCACGTGCCCGATTGGTTTGACTGGGAACGCGAACAGGTCCACCGCCAGATCGATGCAGGCGAATATGCGTTTGAAGATGAAGTGGAAGTCTATTCCATGCCACGTTGCTGGCGCTTTATGAAACTCGGCAAAGCCACGTTAAAACACGATCCCGAAAACGGATTTGTACTCACGGGATTATATAACGGCAAACCGTATCACATCCAGCGTACGCCGGTGATGACAAACAGTCTGCACATCGAATACGATTACTGTTATATCAAACCGTTTGATTGCGTGGACATTTCCACCGAAAACGACTCATTCTATTGCTACCCCACCAAACAAAACGTGGTCACAAAATTAGCTTTCGCCACCGAACGTCTGTATCAATTGGCGATCACACGCGAAAAAACTGCAAAATAACCCAAACGGCACCCGCCAACGCGAGTGCCGTTTTTTAGTACTGATATTTCCGTTTATTAGCGAGCCAACAAATGACTGCTGTCAACGCGGCCGCCGCTTCCGCCACCACAAGGGAGATCCACACACCGTCGATCCCCCACACAAGCGGTAACAAGAGTACTGCCGCCACCTGAAACACCACGGTACGCAAAAATGAGATCAGCGCTGACACAGGTCCATTGTTGAGCGCCGTAAAAAAGGACGAACCGAAGATCGGCAATCCCGAAAACACAAACGAAAAGGAGAAAATAATAAATCCGCGCAACGTCAGATCGTACAGTTCCCGATCGTACCCCACAAACAAACGGGACAGAGGCATGGCGAGCGCTTCCGAGGCAATGAGCATCCCCACCGAAGCGATCCCCACGATCACCAGACTCTTTTTCAGAATACTGCGCAACTCACCGTGATTTTGTGCGCCGTAATGGTAACCGATCACCGGTGCCGTACCGACCGAATACCCGATAAAGATCGCCACAAACACAAAACTCACGTACATCATCGTCCCGTACGCCGCCACGCCGTTTTCCCCCGCGTACGCGATCAATTGTGCGTTGTACAGCATACTCACCATAGACATGGAAACGTTGGACAAAAACTCTGATGACCCGTTCGCAGCCGCCTGCCGTACAGCTTTGCCGTCATACCGTGTAGCGGTCAACCGCAACAGGCTGTCGTTGTGCCGTGCAAAATACACGATCGGTACGGCACCGCCCACCAGTTGACTGAGTGCCGTTGCCAAGGCGGCCCCCACCAATCCCAGAGGAAACACCGCCACCAGCAACGCATCCAACACCATGTTGGTCACACCGGCACCCAATGTCACGTATAACCCCAGCTGCGGCTTTTCCGCCGTCACAAAGAAACTTTGGAATTCAAATTGCAACATCTGAAACGGCATCGCACACAAAATGATCCGGCCGTACAGCACGCAATCGTCCAGCATCGCCTCGGTTGCACCAAGCCACATGGCGATCGGCCGCAAAAACGCAATGCCGAAAACCGCCAAAACCGTGCCGATCCCCACCGTCAGATACACAAAAAGAGAAAACAACCGCTTTGCTTTGGGAATATCCCCCTCTCCGAGCGTTTTGGCAACCAACGCACTGCCGCCGGAACCCAGCATGGAACCGACCGCGCCCAGCACCATTAAGGTCGGGAAGATAAAGTTCACTGCGGCAAACGGTGTCTTGCCCACAAAATTGGACACAAAGAACCCGTCCACCACACCGTAGATCGAGGTGAAAATCATCATGATGATCGACGGTAACGTGAACCGCAACAGTTTTCTATATGTAAAATGATCGGATAATTGAATACGCATACCGTTCCTCACAAAAAACGCCGGATAAGAAACAGGCATTTCAGCCTGAGCCTTATCCGGCAAAAGTATTTCTCTCTTGAATACGTTGCCCTCCGAGCCAGCACGCATATTCTAACACAATTCATGCACGAATGCAATGCTTATCTACTACAATTCCGCTAAGTTGATAACCGTTTTATGCTGCTTTTCTGCGATCTGCTTAAATTTTGCTGCGCCGCCCCCTACATGACGAACATACGTGACAACGATCTCACATCGTTTCAACATCCATCGATTACGCCAATCAATAGCAAACCGCTTGGGAACGTTTTCTATCCCGTCGGGTAGTAAGGCGTTTTTTATTTGCGTCGTCGGCATATAGGCTAACACAATATAATAGCGAATGGGATATTGATCTGCCAACTCCGACAGCATTTTTTGTGTTATGTAATCGAAATTGCCTTGGTTGCCAACATAAAACACTTCTACGCCGTTATTCTCAATCAAGTTGAGCAAAACCTGTCGCAAAAGTCCACTGATATCCGTGTGTAAATCTCTGTGCCCGAAGAATGGACACGATACCATACAGCGCCCTCCTTTTACCCGTAAACGGGTTATTTTTTATTTTAGCAGATTTTTTGCCTGTCAGTCAACCCGTATTCGGGTAATCTCGATGCTTTTGCCACTTATGATAGTAATAACCCTTAAACGGGTAACACTAACAAGGTGGTGCGTTATATGGAATACTCCGATCTTTACGTAAACCGAATTCGGTCCCTTTGTAAAAAGCGTGGCATTGCCATTAACAAACTCGCAACAATGAGTGATGTAAAGCAATCCACTTTAGATAATATTGTGCGTGGAATCACCAAAAATCCGGGCGTCAAAACCTTGCACAAACTTGCCCACGCTTTTAACATGACGTTGGCAGAGTTTCTGGATTTTGATGAATTAAACGAGTATTCGTTCGATGATTTGGATGATGAAACCTAAATCGTGTAGGGAACGGATTTATCCGTTCCGATATGATCCCGTTTGCGGAAGGCATAAATGCCTTCCCTACGGTGTATGGTTCGAGATTGTGCATTGGGGCAACCTGCCGCCTCGTGCAACTGTTCAGAGCAACAAAAAACCGCCCGTGCTTTTAAAAAGCACGGGCGGTTTGCCTTATCGCTTATTGAATCTCGTTTTTGATCTCTTCAATGGTTACGTAACGGCCTTCTTTTGCCGAACGGAGTGCCGCATCAATGACGTACTGTGCTTTCAAACCGCCATCCAACGTGGAGGTGTAGCGGTCGGTCTTGCCGTCCGTCATGTCGAGGAACGACTGCGACTGGAAGATCGAACCCTGCTCGCCGTACTCCGCCGGCGTGGGCACACGGTGACGGCCTTTTTCGTCGCCCGTGATGTTGAGTTCCAACCCCTCGCCGACTTCGTTGCTGAACGTAATGCTTCCCTTTTCGCCGAAGATCACAAACTCAACCAATTGCTCCAACCCTTTGGCGCAACGCGTCAGCTCAATGTTGGCAGTCGCGCCGCTTTTCAGGTTCGCGATGATGCTGGTACTGTCATCCGTGGTGACCGGTGCAATCTCATCGGAATCCACTTTTTGACGTTCTTTTACAAAGATTGCGGAATTGGCGGAAAGACCCACGATCTCCTCATTCATCCAGTTGAGGAAGTCAAACATGTGGGAACCCAGATCGCCCAACACACCGCTGCCTGCCTGCTCGGCATCAAAACGCCATTCCAGACGGCGACCTTCCCAAAGACCGCTTTCTTTGATACATTTGATATAGCAATGATACACCTTGCCGATGATGCCGCTGTCTACCACGTCTTTGAAGAAACGGGTGGTGGGCATGTGCCGCCACGTCAGGCAAATAAACACCGGCAGGTTCTTCTCTTTGGCAAGTGCCTGTACTTCGGCAACTTCTTTACTGTTCATGCCGACCGGTTTTTCAATACTCACCGGTAAGCCGGCGTTCAGTGCGTATTTGGCGATCGGGCAATGCAGATTGTTCGGCGTGCAAATGTCCACCATATCCACCTTGCCGCTGTCGATTAAGGCTTTGTAATCACTGAACAAGCAATCATCCGACAACCCAAAATGTTCTTTGGCAACCTGTAACCGTTCGGGTTTCAGGTCACAAACTGCCGCGATGCGCACATCGTCTGCGATGGCGTACGACATTTTGTGATTGGCGCCCGCAACCCAACCGTAACCGATAATACCGACACGTTTCATGCAATACCGTCCCCTTTATTCCGAGAAATTTTCAATGTATAACATAAGTATATCACGCAAAAAACAGCCGCGCATTGTACGAAACCGTCACATTCCCCTATAATACGGACAAAACGTACAACGTTTGCTTATTTAATCTCCACTTCCCGCAGTTGTGTATCGGTAATATACTCGCCTTTGAATCCGCGCAACCGTGCCGTGTGCGGTTGCTCAATATGCGCCTGTTGGTGCGCTTTGGACTCCCACTGCTCAATCAGCAACAGTTCATTGTCATCGTTTTCGGATAAATAATACTCGTAGCGGATACACCCCTCTTCTGCTTGTATGGCAGCAAGGATTCTTTCCGCTTTGACCCGTTTTATAAACTCACTGCGTTTTCCGTCAACACACGCAAATTTTACACAAATCGTATACACAGTACTTCCTTCTTTCATGTTATTTAATAGAGCGGTGTACAGTTGCGTATCACGGTCCAAGCAATCAGCAGTACCAAAAAAAGAATATCCCATACCTTCGGCTTGGGGTAATACGAAAACCGCCCGCCGTTCACATACCGCATTGCTGACACTGCATATACTCTGATAAGATACAGGAGTTCCAACGGGAATAATAAATTGTACCCGAGCATACTGTTAAAATCCAACCGAAAAAGCGCCATCATGGCACGTGTATTGCCGCAACCGGGACAATGTAGCCCTGTCACCCGCTGGAACAGGCACGGTATTGCCAGTCCGTTCATGATAAGGATCAAGCAAATGCCGCCCGCGCACAGTAAAGCAACCGTCAACAAAACCACTTGTCTTTTACGGCTCATGCCCATCCCCCTTTTTCAAAACCAGTATACAGAATTCCTCTCCAAAACTCAACTTTTTTCGCTAAAATCCGACGGTTTTCTTGACACCAAAACCAATTTATGTTAATTTTATATAAAAGGAGGCGTAATTATGAACATCAAAAATCGTAACATTGTGGTAGCCATTATTTTGACTATCGTCACCTGCGGCATCTACGGCATCTACTGGACCATTTGTCTCGCACGCGAATCGGTATCGGTAAAAGATCCGGCAGACAACGCGCTTTTGGAGATCGTCTTAATGCTCTTCTTGCCGTTCCTCGGTTTCTTCATGGCTGAAAAGAAATTCGCCGAAGGTTGCGCGGAAAAAGGCATCGCTCACACCGATAACTCGATCTTGTATCTGATTCTCGGTCTGGTCGGCCTTGGCATTGTGAACTTCTGCATGATGCAGAATGAGCTGAACAAACTGGCTCCCACAACCGCAGCCTGAACCGTTTCTTAAAACGTATCTGTAAAAAGCCCCAAAGTCCATGGACTTTGGGGCTTTTCTTATTATCTGCTCACCGCACGGGCAAGGTTGTAAATTGTTGCTTTTTGATGAATCCAATGCTATACTGATTAAATAGACCGTTTGAGCGCCCCTTTTTTTGGGTAACTTTTTAACATCACGGAGGGTTTACCCCATGAAACGTGTTTTGACCTTATGTGTAATTGTGGCAATGATGGTGCCATTGGTTACTGCGTGTAACAACCGCTCCGGAACCGTTGCCACCACCACGGCATCCACAACAGAAATCACCTCAACCACTTTTTTGGGCTCCACCACCGTTTCCGAGACCACACAATCTGCACCACAACTTGGCGAAACATTGCAATCCACCACGGTGACCACACGCCAAAGTATCAGTACCAATGCTTCACAAGTGGCGCATACGCACAATTTTTCAAGCGCGACCTGCATATCACCCGCTCGGTGTGTTGTTTGCGGGATCGTACAAGGAACTGCACTTGACCACACGTACAGTATGCCGACCTGTACAACACCCGCCAAATGTTCTTGCGGTTCCACCAAAGGACTGGCGCTCGGTCATGATTACAAAGCCGCAACGTGTACCGCTCCCAAAACATGCAAAACCTGCGGCGCAACAGACGGTGCGGTGATCCCGCATACGTACAACGAAGACGGCGTGTGTACAGTCTGCGGTACGGTGTACTCCGCCATCGCAGATTACGTCACGTTCCACGATGCTACCTTGGAAAAACAAGTCAAGCAAGTGTTGGGTATCTCAGAGGGCGAAAAAGTGTCCAAGAACGCCATAAGTGTCTTGTCTTCCTTTGATATCAAAGACGGCATCACAGACGTTCAGGATTTAAAACACGCGACCGGTCTGCAATCGGTTTCCGTCAATGCCGATCAAGTGAAAAACCTGAATACACTCTGTGCACTTCCCAAAGCAACCTATGTCAGTTTCGGAAGCGGAAAATGTGTCGATGTTTCGTTCATGAAGAACATGAAACACGTGGAAACCGTGTATTTTAACGCAGCGATACTCACGGGAGGAACCGCAGCGGATCTGGTCGCTTCCCCCAAACTTCACACGTTCTTTTTCAATAATCCGGACGGCGGCACAAATATCGGTGTAGACTTCTTGTCTTCCGCAACGTCATTGGAAGCGCTGGAATTGTGGCATGTTTTTGATTCCACGAACGATATTTCCGCATTGCGCAATCTCCCGAAACTCAAATCTTTTCAAGTGTTGGCATCCGGTACGATCTCAGCCGCGCAAAGAGCCGTGTACGCGGATTTGGCGTCCAAGGGTGTTGCTGTTACGTTTAAGCAAGATCTTGAACCCGTCGATCCCAATCAGGAATACGTCAGCGATACTCCGCAAAATCTCGGCGCGTTAAACGCCTTGTTGAACATGAAACAGATGGCGGAGATCCGCTATACACCGCTCAAAAGTCTGCCGCAACAATGGCAGGACTTTAAACCGGGAGTCGAACGCGTCGGTCTCGTTTACAGTTCCACCAGACCGGAATCGCTGTTTGTTCCGAACAACGTGAGTTTCCACACGTTTATGACCGCCCTGCAAAACCCGAACAGTTACTTGTACACGGTAGATCTGGGAAAACTCGGCAACGTCAACGGGCACACGTATTACGGGGCGGTGTGCAGCACCGCCTGTGCTTATGCGTTGGGGATCAAGCCCAACTATTCCACGCATCAGTGGCCCGACATTCCCGGCATGGAAACCCTTGCGGATCCAAGTGCCGAAAAATTAAAACTCTGCGATACCATCGTCGGTAACGGTCACGTGGTCATGGTAACCAACATCACCCGCAATAAACAAGGCGAAGTCGGACGTATCACCATTTCCGAAGCCGTATCGCCCACTGTGCGTTCCACCTCGTACACACCGAAAGAATTAAAAGACAGATTCCCGCCCACCGCTTATACCTATTGCCGGTATGAAAACCTCGCTTCGGTAACCTATCAGCCGTCGGAATATGTGGCGGTAGAAGGTGAACCCCAAAAGACGGTCACGTATAACACGGCGATCATCCCCCGCAAGGGTGACAAGGCAAACTGGCTTGCCGGTCAAAACGTGGTACTGGATGTGTTACAGCCCGCCTCTTACACGGAAGTGGAGATCTATAAAGACGGGGTACTGTTCCAAACCAAAACGATCCAATCCGTCATCACCTTGTCCGACTTGCAAGCGGGCAAGTATCAAGCACGGTTGGTCAAAGGCAACGCACATTCCGATTGGTGCTACTGGATCGTTGTGGATCCCAAGGTCACCGTAACGCCGCATGGCAGTGATCGTAAAGTAACGGTCACGTTTTCCGCCACAAACGCCACCCCGCTTTGGGTACAATGGGCAAACGGTTACCAGAACGGAACGGTTCACGTCGATCCGCTATCCGCAGAAGAACAAGCCGCAGGTACTGCCGTTTGTTCTTACAAAAAAGGGTACTTCAAAATTCGTGTGGCTTTTGAAACCGAATACGGCATTGTTCACAGTGAGTTGCCAAAAGCCATCACCGTTTCATAACACACAGCCTATACTTTTACAAAAAACACCCCCCGCCCGATTGGCGGGTGCTCGTAAAACAGTTAAACCAAAAATTTAACTATTTTACGGCATCTGTCAGACGGGGTTGGCTAAACAAAAGTTAGCGATACTTGGTTTGATAACCGAGTATCGCTTCTTTTTTTACCCGTAAAAATGCTTTTGTGGAGGTACATATGATGCAGGAACTGAACTATATCCGTTGCGGTGATTACTATATTCCCG
>JAFSIB010000082.1 GCA_017440005.1 Clostridia bacterium | reverse complement strand
TTCTGCCAACAAGACGGCTCCGCCTGCGGCACCGCGCAAGGTGTTATGGGACAGACCGACAAATTTATAGTCATATTGGGTGTCTTCACGCAGACGACCGAGCGATACAGCCATACCGCCTTCCAGACCGCGGTGCAGGTTTGCTTGCGGCATGTTATCCTCTTCAAAATAATGGAGGAATTGTTTGGGCGCACTCGGCAGATCCAGTTCCTGCGGACGGCCTTTGAAGTTGTTCCAGGTTTCGATGATCTCTTCCTTGGTGGGTTTCTTTTCAAAACTGCAGAAAACCGCGGCAAAGTGACCGTCAGAAACCGGAACGCGCAAGCATTGCGCGGTGATTTCGGGGGAGGTGGCGTTGACGATTTCGCCGTTTTCCACCGTACCCCAGATCTTCAGCGGTTCTTTTTCGGATTTTTCTTCCTCACCGCCGATGTACGGGATCACGTTATCCACCATTTCGGGCCAACGCTCAAACGTTTTACCGGCACCGGAAATGGCTTGATACGTGCAAACCAGCGATTTTGTGATGCCCCATTTGGAAAGCGGGAACAACGCCGGTACGTAGCTTTGCAGCGAGCAGTTGGATTTGACCGCAATAAAGCCGCGGGTGGTACCCAACCGTTTGCGTTGCGCGGGGATGACTTCCATGTGCGAATCGTTGAGTTCCGGAATGATCATCGGAACATCCGCAGTGCCGCGGTGTGCACTGTTGTTGGACACAACGGGGCATTCCGCTTTGGCGTATGCTTCTTCCAATGCACGGATCTGATCTTTCGGCATATCCACGGCGCAGAACACAAAATCCGCTTTGCCGGCGACGGTTTCAATGTCAGCGGCATCATACACGATCATATCTTTGAGGGCTTCCGGCATGGGGGAGGTCATCGCCCAGCGGTTGCCGATGGCTTCCGCATACGTTTTGCCGGCAGAGCGCGGGCTTGCCGCCAAAACCGATACGTGAAACCACGGATGGTCGGCAAGTAAAGTTGCAAACCGTTGACCGACCATGCCGGTGCAACCGATAATACCAACGTTGTAAGTTTTCATACTGGATTTTCCTTCTTTCCGCTATTCCGTTTACACGGGAATAGACTTGACTTTTCTTTGCTCCTATTGTACCATTATGTATCTGGGATGTCAATAAATTCGGCGGTGAGAACCATGAAACGGCAAGACTTTTTTTACGATTTACCCGAAGAACTGATCGCGCAGGAACCTATTGAGCCGCGCGATCATTCGCGGATGTTGGTATTGGATCGCAAAAGCGGTAAACGGGTAGATCGTCATTTTTACGATATTGCGGAATATTTGCAGGCGGGGGATTGCCTGATCCTTAACGACAGCCGCGTCTTACCGGCTCGGTTGTACGGGCATCGCGATCCCACGGGCGGTGCGGTGGAATTGTTGCTGCTCAATCCCAAAGGGCAAGACGTTTGGGAAGTGTTGGCAGGGCCGGGTCGAAAAGCCAGACCGGGTGACCGCTTAACGTTTGCAGACGGTATGTTGCGTGCGGATGTACTTGACGTTACTCCAGACGGAAACCGCTTGGTAAAGTTCTTGTACGAGGGTAATTTTTACGAGGTGTTGGAACGCATTGGTGAAATGCCGCTCCCACACTATATTACGCACAAGTTGCAGGATAAAGAACGGTACCAGACGGTGTATTCCCGTGACGTGGGATCTGCCGCGGCACCGACTGCCGGTTTGCATTTTACCCCTGAATTGTTGGATGCCTTGCGTCAAAAAGGGGTAAAGATCGGGTTTGTGACGTTGCACGTAGGTTTGGGTACGTTCCGCCCCGTAAAAGTGGATACCATCACGGATCACAAAATGCACTCCGAACATTATGCGTTGTCGCAGGAAACCGCGGATCTGATCAATGAAACGCGGCAAAACGGGGGACGCGTGTTTGCGGTGGGTACCACCAGTTGCCGCACGTTAGAGAGTGTGGGCGTTGGTGAAGACGGACTGGTACACGCGGCGGACGGATGGACGGATATTTTCATTTATCCGGGGTATACGTTTCAGGTGTTGGACGGACTCGTTACCAACTTTCATTTGCCGGAAAGCACACTCATTATGTTGGTGAGTGCGTTTGCGGGATATGAAACCACAATGGAAACCTATCGGTACGCGGTTGAACAGCGGTATCGGTTCTTTAGTTTCGGTGATTCCATGATGATCCTATAGGGAGAGAAGTATGAAGATTTTAAAAACCAGCGGTGTGGCGCGCCGCGGCGAATTTACGACACCGCACGGTACGGTGCAGACTCCCGCGTTTATGAACGTGGCAACCTGCGGCGCGATAAAAGGTGCGGTATCGGCTTATGATCTGAAGGATATCAAGTGCCAAGTGCAGTTGTGCAACACGTATCACCTGCATTTGCGGCCGGGTGACGAACTGGTGCGGGAACTTGGTGGGTTACACGCTTTCACAGGCTGGAACGGCCCTATTTTGACCGATAGCGGCGGGTTTCAGGTGTTTTCCCTTGCTAACCTGCGCAAGATCGAAGAAGAAGGTGTTACGTTTTCTTCTCACATTGACGGACGCCGTTTGTTCATCGGGCCGGAAGAGAGTATGCGGATCCAGTCCAATCTGGCGTCCACCATTGCGATGGCGTTTGACGAGTGTGTGGAAAATCCGGCACAATATGAGTATTCCGCACGGTCTTGTGAACGGACAACGCGTTGGTTAAAACGGTGCCAAACCGAGATGGAGCGGCTCAAATCGTTGCCGGATACGCTTAACAAACAGCAGATGCTGTTCGGTATCAACCAAGGTTGCACGTTTGACGATCTGCGTATTGCACACATGCAGGAGATCGCCGAACTGGATTTAGACGGCTATGCCATCGGCGGTCTGGCGGTCGGTGAACCCGCAGAGGATATGTACCGTATCATTGAAGCGGTGGAACCGTATATGCCAAAAGACAAACCGCGGTATCTGATGGGTGTCGGCACACCGGAAAACATTCTGGAAGGTGTGCACAGAGGCGTTGACTTGTTTGACTGCGTGATGCCTGCGCGGAATGCGCGTCATGCGCATGTGTTCACGTGGAGCGGGCATCGCAATATGCTCAATCAAAAGTATGAGCACGATCTGCTGCCGCTGGATGAAGAATGTGATTGTCCGACCTGCCGCCGTCATTCCCGTGCGTATATCCGCCATTTGTTTAAGGCGAACGAAATGCTGGCGATGCGCCTTTGCGTGATGCACAATCTGTATTTCTACAACACGCTGATGGAGCGTATCCGTGAAGCGCTGGATAACGGTACGTTTGAAGAATTTTACCTGCGGTATATCCACGTCTTGGATCGTCGCATTTAAAAATATGAACTTTTTTCGTTTTTTTAAGGTTTGGTATTGCCTTATACCACAAAATCTTGTATAATAAACAAGTATGATTTTAGGAGGTAACGACTATGTTGAATTTCTTAGCATTAACGGCTGATACCGCTGCCACCGGTGCAACGGGTGATGCTACACAACAGGCAGGAGCGCTCGCGAGCCTTATGCCGTTCATCTTGATGGGGCTTCTGTTCGTGGTCATGTATTTTCTCATGATCCGCCCGCAGAAGAAAAAACAAAAAGAAGAGCAAAAAATGCGCGAGAGCATTCGCGTTGGCGACGAGATCACGACTATCGGCGGTATTCGCGGCCGTATCGTGAACATCAAAGAGGACGAGTTCGTCATTGAAACCGGTGCGGACCGTAACAAGATGGTTATCAAAAAATGGGCGTTGCAGAGCTGCGATACCGTGCATGACGGTCCTGCAGACGATGACGACGATGATGATGACGATATCTGATTGATAACAGTACTATTTCCGCAGGCAACAGAATATAGGTGTATTACCTGATTTTGTTGCGGAGGGGATAGCATGAGTACCCGTAGAGAACCGTCGGCGGTTGCCCGCATTGTACGCCCCATTGTTTTTGGGGTCGGTGTGGGGTTGATTGTCTGTACGGCACTTTTGATGATAGCGGCGGCGATCATGACTGCCGTTACCGTCCCGTCTTCGGTGACCACGCCGATCGCGTTAGCTATTGCGGCGGTCGCGTCGTTTGTCGGAGGATGGGTATCCGCCCGTATGTCCCGTGAACGCGGTCTGTTGTTCGGTGCCGGTTGCGGCTTCTTCCTGTTCTTATTGATTACGGCGGTTGGCCTTTCAGTCTTTCAGGAAGTACATGGTTCCGCCATGTTGATCAAAGCCGCGCTGATGATCGGATGCGGTGCATTCGGCGGCGTGTTGGGCGTGAATACAAAGCGAAAGTGATGAAACGGGACGGACTATTCCGTCCCGTTTTCTTCAGGTTCCGTGGCATACTTTTTTCTGCCTTCGCATATAGTGGACACGAAGGAAGGGAAGAGTCATGAAACGGACAAACTCTATCGGGCGTTTTTTTGTACAACATCGGCGGTTGTTGCTGTTTTTATTATTACCGTTATCCGGTTGTGTGGCAGGGCTTGTGTTGTATACCACACTCAGCACGGTGTTGCCGACAGAGTGGATGGCGTTATTGCCGTTAAAACCCATTACGGGCGGTTTCGCGGGAGCATGCGGTCAATGGTTTGCTTCGTGCTTTCAACCGCTATGTTTGCTGATACTGTTGTTTATCGCCGGCTTGTCGGCTTGCGGCATGCCGCTTTTGATCGTGATTCCCGTATTTTGGGGGATCGGTCTTGGCATGAGTGAAGCGTACTATGCCGCAAACGGTGTGAGCGGATGGTTGGTGTTGGCGGCGGTTTTGTTGCCGCACGCCATTATGGAGCTTGTTGCCATCCTGATGGGATGTTCGGAAGCTATGCGTATGACCGTACTTGTAACGGTACAACTGTTTCCGCGTTCGGCGCGTTGCGGCGGTCTGTGGCAGGATTTTCGGCTATACGTGATACGGTTTTTATTGTTAGCGGCATTGTTACTGGGTGCCGGCGTGTTGGATGTTATGCTGCGCTTATTGTTGGGCGGCTTATTGTAATTTCAAAGGAGTGTGTAAAATGGCGGGCTTTTTCGGAATGTTTGATTCCACCAAGCCGGGTCCGGGTGTTTCCAAAAACGAACCCAAAAAGAAACGGTTCTTCTTGTTCTGGGAACTGTATTTTCGGAAATTTTTCAAACTGGTGATTGCAAACTTGCTGTATGCGCTCGTTTCGTTACCGGTGGTCACGCAAGGTTTGGCGCAGGCGGGACTTACCTTTGTCTGCCGTAACTATGCGCGTGAAAAGCACGTGTTCTTACCGTCTGATTTCTTTGATACCATTCGCAAAAACTGGAAGCAAGCTTTGCCGACCGGTATTTTGGAACTGGTCATCGGCGGTTGCCTGCTGTTTGATATCGTCTATGCGTGGAACTGGTTGAACGCGAGTGAATCGTTGGAGATCTTGCCGCTTGTGTTCTTTGCCGTATCCGCGTGTATTGTGGTCTTGTTTTGCTATGCGCGGGATTATCTGTATCTGCAGATGATCACGTTTAAATTCTCTTTCAAACAGGTGTGGAAAAACAGTTTTCTTTTTGCACTGGTTGGCTTTAAAGAGAATCTGATCATTTCGGTTTCGCTGGTTGCCCTCTACGTACTGGTGTTTGTGTTGTTGTATTTCTTCTTCTGGTACGTGTTAGGACCGCTTTTGGTGTTATACCTGCTGTTCTTCCCGGCGTTCCGTTCGTTCCTCATTAACTTCACCATTTTCCCGATCATTCAGCGGATGATCATTGACCCGTATTACAAAGAACATCCGGAAGAGGATCTGGACAAACGGCACGATTTGAACTTAGAAATTGAGCCGGTTGAAAAGGCGGACGGCGAAGAATCTGCCGAGCCGCAAGAAGATCCCGACGTGATCTTTAAGGATGTTGGCAAAGAAGAAGTG
>JAFSIB010000012.1 GCA_017440005.1 Clostridia bacterium | reverse complement strand
TTGACGGAAAGCCGGTTGCGGTATGCGGTGATCCGGAAAACCGTCACGGTATTGTGCTTGCCAAAAATGAACACGCGAAACGGTATGGTATTACCACAGCGGAAACGGTGTGGCAAGCCAAACGAAAATGCCCCGAACTGGTACTCGTTCCGCCGCACTATGATCGGTATGAGGAGTTTTACCGCCGTATTAATGCTCTGTATTGTGAATACACGGACCGTGTGGAACCGTTTAGCATTGATGAGTCGTGGTTGGATGTGACGGGCAGTCGGTTGCTGTTCGGGGACGGGAAACAGATTGCCGATACGTTACGCCGCCGTGTGAAAGAAGAACTCGGTATCACCATATCGGTGGGTGTATCGTTTAATAAAACTTTGGCAAAAATGGGAAGCGATTATAAAAAGCCGGATGCTACCACGGTGTTTTCCAAAGAGAATTATCAGTCGATCTTATATCCGTTGCCTGTTGGGGAGTTGATCTTTGCAGGGCGCAGTACGTGTGAAACACTTGCGCGAATGGGCATTCACACAATTGGCGATCTGGCGCACGCCGACCGTGCGTGTGTGGTGTCGGCGATCGGTAAGATCGGTGGACAGTTACATGACTATGCCAACGGTATTGATCCCACGCCGGTGCGGTTATTTACCGATAAACGTGAGATCAAATCCTGCGGGAACGGCATGACGTTCCCGCAAGATCTCACCACCGAAGAGCAGTTGCATAACGGTCTGTTATATTTGACCGAACCGGTTGCGGCACGGTTGCGTACGCACGGTCTTTTTTGTAAAACCATTCACGTTACGGTCAAATACCCATCGCTCAAAACTGTGTCCCATCAACGTGCGTTAGGTACCCCCACAGCGGTAACAAGCGCCTTGTATGAAGGTGCCCTGCAAGCCTTGCACGATTGTTGGCAAGAGGGGACAGCGGTGCGCAGTTTAACGGTTACCGCTTGCAATCTGTGTGAAGATGAACTGCCGGAGCAACTGGATCTGTTTGTCGAAAATGACGAGAAACGAGAACGGCAAGCAACGTTGGATACCGCGGTGGATACGCTGCGCGATCGGTTTGGTAACGATGCCGTGAAACGGTGTGCGATCCTGCATAAATCGGTGGGGCGACCCCATGAAAAATAAAAACCGTTGCGGCGTTTGCCACAACGGTTTTTGTGTATAGGGGTCAGTTGAATTTTACGTCGTAAGTGAGGACACCTTTGGCTTCCAGGTTGCCCGCCAGCACGTCCAGACCGTAGTTGACGGCATCCAGTGACATACCGCCGATGATGATACGCGGAATGTGAACCAGATCTTCCATCACGTACGGGTTACCGAAGTGCAACACCGTGGACACACGGTTGGTGACCTGCAACGCCTGAATGCCGGAGGTCACGCGGGTGGTCAGCTTTTCGGGGCCGGTGTAGGCGGCGCTCTGCATAAAGGTGATGTACACGACATCATCGTACGGTACGGTTTCCTGTAACAGGAACATCGTTTCGTCTGCGGTGGGGAACTGACGCAGGAAACGAACGTCGGAATTCGGGAACAGCTCCTTGAGGCGTTTCTCAATGAGCGCCGGACGGTACCAACCCTTGTTCATGGTATCTACGTTGACCTTGCCGTGCGAGTCCACTTCGGATTCGCTCTCAATAAGCACCACAAAGCAGTGGTTGCCGTCGCGGTCGATCGCAGGGGTCAATCCCTCATCGCATTTGGCAAAGGTGAAATCACGGTTGATGCTGTCGAAGTTTGCCAAATCCTCGTCGGTGATCTCAGTCACTTTGGGCAGGGTGAGGGTCTTGTGTTGTGCTTCCAACACACGGCGCACCGCTTCGTCCAAACGATCGTCCGCAATAAGGCCCTGATCGTAGGTTTCACAAATCGCCTTGAAACTTTCTTCGTTATCCAACCAGGTCAGCGCCAGTTCGTTGCCGTTAGCAACCGCCAGTCCCTTGCAGGTGCGCTCGCCGAATTTGGCAGCCGCACCGCCCATGATCAGCGCATCGGTGATGGTAAAGCCGTCAAAGCCGAGTTCACGGATGACACCGATCACTTTTTTGGGAAGTGAGGTGGGGTAAACGGGGTCGATGTTGGGCAAACGGGTGTGACCGGTCATAATGCCGTCCAGCAGACCCGCTTTGTAGATTTCCATGTACGGATACAGCCAGTAATCTGCCAACTCTTCTTTGGTGGCATAGGAGCAGTTTTCTGCCATGTGGTTATCGATGTTGGGATCGCCCTTGGCACTGGGATAATGTTTGCCGACGGTCAGCACGCCCGCGTCTTTCAAGCCCTGTGCCATCGCCATGCCCATTTCCGTGACTTTGTACTTGTCACTGCCGAGCGAGCGCATCGTACCGCCGCACACGCAGTTTTCGTTGCACATATCCAACACAGGATTGCAAACCACATTGTAGCCTGCTTTGTATGCGTTGACGCCCGTTACCTTACCGAAGGTATAGGCAAGTTCCGGACTGCCGGTGCGGCCGAGTGCGTTGTGACGACCGATCAGGTGTTCACCGAAGCCATCCTCGGCGTCGGTGATGATGAGGATCGGATAATCGGCTGCATCCTTGATCTGTTTCATCAGTTCCACACGGTTCGGCAGACCGGGATCCACCCACACCGCGCCCAGTGAATGATCACGGATCATCTGCAACACGAATTCCATGTTGTCACCGGGACAGGGCAGGAAATCGAAATTGCGCACGTGTGCAACCCAGGTCATGCCGAGCTTTTGCTTGACGCTCAATTCCTCGAGTTTAAGTTCCTTGAGTTCTTTCATTCTGTTTACCCCCTTACGGAAACCGTAATTATAGCCTCTTCATCATAGCGGAAAAAGATACTAAAATCAACCCTTTTCGCACAAAAAAAGCGCTCTGAAGCGCGCTTTTTTCGGTGTGAAGCGGTAGGGTGCTATCTGAGTTTGGAAAGTTTTGGTTACTTCATCTCTTTTGTGACGTTCGCCCTCCTTGACCGAAGGTTTTATAACACATCATCGTTATATAAGAAAGTGCTCAAAGGGTAAGTGTTTCGACGGAAAAGATGTCGTTAAAATTTTGAAAAAATCTGTTGACAAAAGGGGTTATACCCGTTATAATAGACGAAGTCGCCCAAAAAGCGATGTATGGCCCGGTAGTTCAGCTGGTTAGAACGCTAGCCTGTCACGCTAGAGGTCGACGGTTCGAGCCCGTTCCGGGTCGCCATACGCTGCTATAGCTCAGTAGGTAGAGCGCATCCTTGGTAAGGATGAGGTCACCAGTTCAACTCTGGTTAGCAGCTCCACAATGCCTACCTTTAATGGAACAGGCACTAAAAACCCTTGATTTTTCAAGGGTTTTTAGCTTTTTATGGAGAAAAATGAA
>JAFSIB010000081.1 GCA_017440005.1 Clostridia bacterium | reverse complement strand
GTAACTGAAGATACATTCACCTTCCACGAATTTTTCCACCACAACGGTGAAAGATCGGTCATCGACTTTGTATTTATTTCCAACGGATTCAAAGCTGAAACATATCACGTAATACAGGACAAAATTAACGGAACATTCCCTTCCGACCATTGTCCCGTTATCGCAGAAGTTAGTTTTATATAATAAATAAAGGATTCAGGCTATAATCGTTCTGAATTCTTTATTTTATCTTTACAATATTGCATCTATGTAGTAATCTTTCGGCTAATTTATGATATTATGTTGCATCAGAATTAAATCTATGCTATAAATTCCTTTGAAGAAATAACAAGCAGAAAGGATTTAATTTTCATGAAAAAACATAAGGCTTTAAAAACAATCGGCTGTATACTTGCCGTTATCATAGTTTTCTTTACAGTCATCAACATAATACCGCCTAGGAAGAATCTTGAAAGTAACCCGTTTCTTCTCAAAGAAGGTCAGCAAACTATGATTGCGGCACACCGCGGCGGCAGTCTGAATAACCCCGAAAACACCTTGCTTGCCTTCGACAAAGCGGTGCGGGAGGTCGGCGTGGATATCATTGAAAGTGACCTGTATCTTACCAAGGACGGGTATTTGGTATACAATCACGACGAATACATTGACACCACTTGCAATGTCAACGGTGACGTATCGCTTGAACAAGTGGAAGCGTTGTGCGAGGATGAGAGTCGCCGCCATTACATTGAAGATATGACGTTGGCAGAACTTCGTGAGTATAATTTCGGGTATTATTTCGAGGACGAAAACGGTGAACGGATCTGCAAGGATGTTGCCGACCCGGAAGGTGCCGGTCTGCGCATTGCCACCGCCGATCAACTGTTTGAAATGTTTTATGAAACACATCCCGATCTGAAATGCATTGTGGAGATCAAGGACGGCGGCGAACGGGGGATCAAAGCGTGTCGCGTGTTATACGAAACGCTGGAAAAGTATCCGCGCTATAAACAACAGATCGTGATCGGCACGTTTCACGATGAGATCGAAATCGAACTGAAAACCCATTATCCCGATCTTCTGAGAGGTGCACCCACGGGGACAGCGGCGAAATTCGTGCTCACGCAGTACCTGGGTGTCAACCTGTTCGATAACGGTGATTTTGCTTGCTTGCAGATTCCGTTATCGTACGATATCGGTGTGGAAGTGCCGTTGGATCAAATGACGTTGGTCAAACGCGCGCACCGTCGCAATATTGCGGTGCAATATTGGACGATCAACGATGCGGATGACATGCGTATGCTGATTGACATGGGTGTGGATTGCATCATGACCGATGACCCCAAACTGCTGAAAGAGATTTTAAACACGTATGCATAACAAAAACCGCTCTCGTAAGAGAGCGGTTTTTTGTGGATTATAGGTTAACGGTCATGCCGTCATAGGACACGTCGCAACCGATCTGCGCGGCGCGTGCGGTGAGCAAATTGTGAAGCGGGTTGCCGTTGTGTGAGAAATGATTGACGATCTTGACGGTGGACCCGTTTACGGTGCCGATGGCGGTCAACCGCTTAAGCACCCGTTCAATGTTCGCAAATCCCATGTGTGTGCCTTCGTCGTCAATCGGAATGTCCACATTGGTACAATCCAGACTGATCATATCCAATACGATGGCATGGGCTTGCAAATACGCAAATACTTCTTCATAAAAATATCCGGTATCGTGTGCATACAACACCGTTTTATCGCCGCGGATCAGAAAAAAGCACGCGCCGTCACCCGGCATGTGCCGTGCGGGGAAGGCGGTGACGGTGTATTGCCCGAGTGTTACCGTTTCAAACGGGTGAATGCAGTGAGAATTCACGTTTGGCATTTCATCCGCCCGTACCCGTATGCGGTCAAACGCGCCTTGTGAGCCGTACACTTCCAGTGTATCGGCGCGCATATCATGCGCAAATGCATGACCGCGCAGCATCAGATCGTTGGGGTAGCAGTGGTCGCTGTGGGAGTGGGAGATGAGCAGATACCGGATCTTGTCCCCCTCGATGTTGTTTTGCAAAAAATGATGGTACGTATCGGCAGGCAGATCGAGGAGCAGGTCATCGTTGATAAGCACCTGCGAACGGGTGCGGATGTTTTTGCCGCCCAATCGGCGTGCATCCTGACAATACGCGCAGTTGCAAAAGAGGGCAGGGAAGCCTTCTGCGGCCGCGGTGCCCAAATAGGTGAGTTTCATATGATCACTCCTTTAACAGTACTGTATCATATTTTATTGTAAAAGCCAACCGGTCCCGCGCAAAAAAAGTTATTGAATTTTTGCGTTTTTCGTTTACAAGTTTTTTAAATTGTGTTATGGTGTGTGCAAGAGGTGATACGGTATGTCTTTCATATTGGGTTGTAACTATTGGGCGTCCAATGCCGGTGCGGATATGTGGCGGCAATTTGATGCCGATGTGATTGAAAAAGATCTGCGCATCCTGTCGGAACACGGGGTGCGTTGTGTTCGTATTTTCCCGAACTGGCGCGATTTTCAGCCGGTTATTGCCAACGTGACACATGCCGGTATTGTCAATGAATATCTGGCGGCTGTTCCCACGGCGGATAACGCGTATTATTTGGACGACGTGATGCTGGATCGCTTTGAGCAGGTGCTTGCACTGTGCGAAAAGTATCACATCCAAGCCATTGTTGGTTTGATCACCGGCTGGATGAGCGGCGGTATGTTCTGTCCGCAGGTGCTGTACGGTAAGAACCTCATCACCGATCCCATGGCACAGTATTTGCAACAACTGTTTATCAAAGGATTTGTCAAACGTTTCCGCGATCATGCCGCAGTGTATGCGTGGGATCTCGGTAACGAGTGCAACTGCATGGGCGCTGTTTCCAATCGTTTTGAAGCGGCGGCATGGACCGGCACAATTGCCAATGCCATTCGCGCAGAAGACCCGAATCGTATGGTGGTTTCGGGTATGCACGGCCTTGGCATTACGGGTAAATGGACCATTCGGGACCAAGCCATGTTCACCGATATGCTCACCACGCATCCGTACCCGTTTTGGTGTGACCACACGCGTGTAGATGAAATGCGTTCGGTGCGTACCACCATGCACGCTACCGCGCAAAACAAATGGTATGCGGAGATTGGCGGTAAACCCTGCCTTGCCGAAGAGATCGGCACCATGGGCCCCATGGTGTGCAGCGACGATGCGGCGGCCGATTTTCTGCGTGTGAACCTGTTTTCTTTGTGGGCGAATGAAGGTGCCGGTGTGCTGTGGTGGTGTGCGCACGATCAAACCGCGTTGCAACAGTTCCCGTATTCCGATCAAATGGCGGAACGCGAACTTGGCATGCTGGATGTGAATTTCCGTGCCAAGCCGGTATTGTTGGAAATGAAACGGTTTGCCGATTTCTTGGAATCGTCCAAACTCACCCTTTCCGCACCGATGAGCGAAGCGGTTTGTGTGCTGACACGCGGTCAAGACCATTGGGGCATTGCGTACATGACGTACATTTTGTGCCGTCAGGCAGGTATCAACTGCCGTTTTGCGTATGGCGATGAAGAGTTGCCCCCGTCCGATCTGTATTTGTTGCCGTCATTGGACAGCTTGCAAGTGATGGGGAAAAAGCGGTACGATGCTCTGCTTAAAAAAGTGGCAAACGGCGCCACTGCGTATCTGTCACTGGGTGATACCATCTTGTCCGAGTTTGAAAGTTTTGCGGGACTGCGTGTGCAGGATTCGTATGTTGGTGATGATAGCGGTGTTGCCGCGTTTGGAGGCTTTGCCGTTCCGTACACGCGTCGCGCCATTTTCTACATGCAACCCACAACGGCAAACGTGTTGGCAACCGATGCAAACGGCGCTCCGTTTATTACCGTTAACCAATACGGAAAAGGCCGTGTGTACGTTGTTGCCGCGCCGCTTGAAAAGGGATTACTGAACCGTCACAACGCCTTTGCTGACGATACGTGTGAGGTGTATCGCACGCTGTTTGGCAAACATGGCGATCACGGCGTGCAAGTGTCGAACCGTGAGTTGGCGGTAACGTATCATCCGCAGGAGGACGGTATGGCGGTGGTGATCGTTAACCATTCTGCGCAGGCACAGGCCTTTACCTGCTCTACGAACGGATATGTGTTGGAACGGGTGTGTTATGGGCAAGAAGACCGTGTCAACGCCTACGATGCTTGTGTATTATATTTCCGCAAACACAGTTTGTGATCAGAGGGATGAATGATGAGCGATTTTTCAAAGATAGATTCCAATTTTAAAGTGGATACCCAAATTGAAAAAGAGGACATTCGCTTTTACAACGTGCGGCAAGAGCCGTTTGCGGTGTATGGTTTGCTGTATTTGGACGGACGTTTTCGCCGCTTGCCCGAAGACGTGGCAAAACAAGCGGAAGCAGATTTTGAACAGTGGGGCGGCGTGCATCGCCTACACGACTGTACGGCGGGCGGTCGTGTGCGGTTCAAAACGGACAGTCCATACATTGCCATTCATGCTAAAATGCCGTTTGTTGGCCGCATGAATCATTTTGCCTTGACGGGGTCTGCCGGTTTTGACATGTACGTACGGGAAGAAGAGGGCGACCGTTACGTTAAGACCTTTGTTCCGTATGATCTGGAAGATCATTACGAGAGTATTCACGAATTCAGCAAGGGCACCATGCGTGAAATTTTGATTCATTTTCCGCCGTACAGCGCCGTCAGCGATCTGCACATCGGCTTGCAGGAGAGCGCAACGGTGGAGGCGGCTTCACCGTACCGTGTGCAAAAACCAATCGTATATTACGGTTCGTCCATTACGCAAGGCGGTTGTGCGTCACGCCCCGGTAACATTTACACCAATATTCTCAGCCGCCGTTTGGATGCAGATCACGTAAACCTTGGCTTTTCGGGGAACGGCAAAGGCGAACCCACCATGGCGGCGTATATTGCCGATCTGGATATGTCGGCGTTTGTGCTGGATTATGATCACAACGCGTTTGATCCCGAACATCTGCAAAAAACGCACGAGCCGTTTTTCAAGGCGGTGCGTGAGAAACATCCCGACATCCCCGTTGTGATGTGTACGCGCCCGAAGATCTATTTGGATAAGTTGGAAATTCGCCGCCGTGAGATCGTGCACGAAACGTATGAGCGGGCACTCGCAAACGGCGATAAAAACGTATATTTTCTGGACGGCAACGATCTGATGGCGCTGTGCGGTAACGAGGGCACGGTGGACAACTGCCATCCCACGGACTTCGGTTTTTATTCCATGGCAAAAGCCATCGGTGACGTATTGGAGAAGGTATTGTAATGGCAACGTTTCTGTTCGATTTTGACGGTACCTTGGTGGATTCCATGCCGTCGTATGCATCGGTGATGCTCCGCATCATGGATGAACACGGTGTGGCATATCCGCCCGATATTGTGAAAACGATCACACCGCTTGGGATTCTCGGTACCGCCAAACACATGATCGGTCTGGGCCTCAATATGACGGTGGAAGAATACATCGAGCAAGCGAAGATCGGGTTACTGGAAGCGTATCAGTATCACATTCAGGCAAAACCGTATGTGGTGGACGTGTTGCGCGCTCTGAAAGAACGCGGCTATGATCTGCACGTTTTAACCGCCAGTCCGCACGTTACGTTGGATGCTTGTTTAAAGCGCATCGGGATCTATGATTGGTTCCGTAACGTGTGGTCGTGTGATGATTTCGGAACCACCAAAGCCGATCCCGATATTTACGTGCAAGCGGCACAAAAGATCGGTAAACCGGTGAATGAGATCTGGTTTTTGGACGATAATTTGGATGCCGATACCACGGCGAAAACCGCCGGTATGCGCGTGTGCGGTGTGTATGACGATTCCTCTGCCGAATACGTGGACGAGATGAAAGCGGTGGCGGATCGCTATATTTACGATTTCCGCGCACTGTTAGAAGAGGAGTTTTCAGTATGAAAAAGGTGTTTCTCATTGGGGATTCTATCCGTTTTGGTTCGGGCGACAACAGCCCCGGATACGGCGTTTATGTGAAGCAAGGTCTTGCGGGCAAAGCGGAGGTGTTGGCACCGAACGACAATTGCCGTTTCGCCCAGTACACATTGCGGTATCTGCGCGACTGGACGAACTGTCTGTCTGCCGAACACGTTGACATTGTGCATTGGAACAACGGATTGTGGGACGTGTTGCGCATCAACGGTGATGAACCGCTTACCCCGTGTGACGTGTACGTGGAATTTTTGCGTCGCATCCATGCCAATTTGCGGAAACTGTTTCCCAACGCCAAAATCATCTTTGCGTTGTCCACGCCCGTGGTAGAGGAATGGGCAAATCCTGATTTTTATCGTTTGAATGCCGATATTGAACGGTACAATGCGGCAGCAACGGAGCTGATGCAGTCGCTGGGGGTAGAGGTAAACGATCTGTATACGGTCGCCAAAGGGTTGGATGAATCGTACCGTGACGACTGGGTGCATTACAATGCCGCCGGGTGCGAAGTGCTCGGTAAAGCCGTTTTGAACGTCATCGGAAAAGCACTGTCATAACAAAAGCCGACACCGTGTGGTGTCGGCTTTTTTGCCGTTTGTGCGGGAAAAATCACTGGTAATCCGCATAAAACCTTGTTAAGATGAAGAAGAAGTAACGGGAAAGGCGGCAGTATATATGGAAAAGATTCGTGTGGGAGTTGTCGGTCTTGGACACCGCGGCCGTGAGATGTTCAAGATCGCCGCGAAATTTGATTGTGCCGTACCTGCGGCGGCGTGTGACTTGAAAGCGAGCAACTGGTATGAAACCCAATGGTTATCGGATGCACCGCTCAGCGAGATGTTCCCTACAGCGGTTTTTTATGAGAATTATGAGGAAATGCTGGATAACGCCGATCTCGACTTGGTGGTGGTGGAAACCGGCGCGGATATCCACGCGGATTTTTGTTGCAAAGCCTTGGAACGGAACATCAACGTCCTTACGGATATTCCCGTGGTTGCCAATTTGGCAGAAGCAGACCGCTTGTGGAAAACGGCACAGCGATCCAAAGCCATGATCTCGGTGGGCGCCAACCCCAACGAGCAGAAATTTACGGTGATGCTCCGCGATTTTTATCAAAAAGGATTGCTCGGCAAACCGTATTGCATGGAAGCGGAGTATATTCATTGGAGCATGCCCAGCAGTAAAGAACGTGTGCATTTGTACGAAAACGGCGATTGGCGCCGCCTGTTGGCACCGATCCGTTATTGCACCCATTCGCTGGGGCCGTTGCTTACGGTGTTGGATGAGGAACTGCGTCTGGTTTCGTGCTTTGGAACGGGCAACCATTCCGAGGATATTGATCCCAATAAAAAGGACGATATGATGTGTGCCAATTTCCGCACCGATTCGGGTGTGGTGGTGCGCTTGATGCGCAACGGCCGTTGCCGCGCGCATTGCGGCAATCACAATTACCGCGTGTTCGGTACCGAAGGATACATGGAACGGATGGAACGGTTTGACAAACCGGTCATTCGGTATAATTCCATGCGCGAAGTGGATACGTCCTTAAAAGAGATCAGCGGGGAATATATGCCGCCGGAATATGCCGGATCGGAAGTGGCAAAAATCGGTCACGGCGGCATGGATTATGCGTTGTGGGATCACTTGTTTACCGCGTTGCAAAACGGTCTGCCGGCACCCATTTCACTGAAAGAAGGTCTTGCGATGACTTTGCCCGGTATCTATGCGGAAGAATCCGCGCGCCGCGGCGGTGAAGTCATGCGCATGCGGTATCCGTGGGACCCCGATTGGACAACGGAATTATAAATAAAAAAGGCGGATCAAACATCCGCCTTTTTGTATTCAATATATTCGGTTGGTGTCATGTGCCGCCGTGATTTGAAGACCTTGGTAAAATACACGGCATCGGAGTATCCGCACTGTTCGGCGATGTAGGCAACCGAGGTTTCGCCGTTATCGATCAACGTGTACGCATATTGGATGCGCAACGTGTTTAAATATCGCTTAAACGGAATGTCCATGTGTTTGGTAAACAGGGAAGAAATATATTTTTCTGTGTAAGAAAACTCGGTTGCCAACGTGTTGAGTGACAAAAGCGGATCTCGAAAATGACGGTCTACATATGCGACGATCCGGTTAAACGTATTGCCGCTGACGGCGTTCGCTTGATCGGTTTCCGGTTGAATAAACGATAATGTGTACAGCAGAACGCTTTCCGTGAGCAACGTCATGTGACAATCGGCCTTGCGGTGGATCGCCTGTTTCCAAAAATCCAGTATATGTTCAAATCCGTGGTACACGGGGGATTGTGCGCTGATACCTAACTCTTTCAGCAACGCGTGGCACCCTTCGCCGAGAAAACTGATGTACATGTATTCAAAGTCAGGGCTTGCTTCCAGAGAGTAACGGCAAGAGGGAAAGGCAAAAAACAGATCGCCGACGTTAAGCGGGAAGGCGGTGGGATACTTCAATATGCCGTTCCCTTTGATGACAAGGAATACCGAAAAGACAGCGGGGAAAAACGGTTGCCGCAGGGAATGAAAATCGGTTTCATATACAAAATGCACCGGTTTGATACCGCCACTGTGAGGTTCGCCGGAGATGAAGTTGCACACGCTGTTGCTCATCACGATTCCTCCTCTTGTCATCAGTGTATCATTTTGGCAGTACAAAATCAATATCATCGAACTTTTTTACGGATAAATAGCGAAAAATTCCCTTTTTCAACTTTTCAAGATTTGATATCCTAGCCAGAGAGGTGATCGACAGTGGACAATACGATTCTCGGCACGGCATTGATTATCGGAGGCATCGCTACTAACCAAGTGGAGGGTGTACTCATTAAGCGTTATAGCCTGAAGCATTCTTCCGGCGGTTTTATACTGACGGCGTTTATTTCATTTTTTTCGATGTTGTTCTTTTTGGTAACCGGCATAGGTGATCTGTATTTCACGCTTCCGGCGATCGGATACGGTTTGGTGGCCGGTACCTTGTACGCCACGGCATCTGTACTCACGTTTTTTGCAATCGGCTGCGGACCTTTTGCGTTGTCACAGTTGATCTTATCGTATGGACTGATATTCAAGATCCTGTACGGTATCCTTTTCTTGAAAGAATCTGCCGGGGTGTTTACTTATATCGGTATCGCTGTGATCGTTGTTTCGATTTTTTTGACACGTGCCGAAAAAGCGCCGGAGCAACATAAAGCATCGGCAAAGTGGGCGTTGTTCATCACAATTGCCTTGTTGTCATCGGGTCTACTCGGTGTGGTACAGAAAATGTACCAGCAGACGAGCCATAATATGGCTACCAATTCGTTCATGGTGGTGGCGCTTGGCTTTTCTGCACTTTCATTGTTTGTCATCGGCATGATAAGGGATGGGAAACAATTGACAAGTATCGTCCGCAACGGATTTTTCTATGCGTTCGGAGCAGGTGTATCAAACGGCGTTACCAACATGACCATATTAGTTGTCAATACGTTGGTGCCGCTTTCGTTTTCCGCCCCTCTTCGTGCCGGCTTAAAAATCGTGATCGTCTATTTGTTATCACGATTTTTGTTTCATGAGCACTTTCTTGCCCGCCAAAAGGTTGGCGTGGTACTCGGTGCTTTAGCGCTTGTTCTGCTGAATATCAAATGATAAAAAAAGCCGCGATCTGCGGCTTTTTTTACTTGAAACTGCACTTGTTTTTTGTTATCCTATGATTGGAAAGAGGAGGGAGAGGCCATGAAGGTCATTTTCCGATTTAAACGGGCGTGCGGCGGTATTCTGCAAGAGGTATGGAATGGAAAAGCGTTTGCCATGCAATATTTTAAAGAAGGGCAGACCACCAACTTGTCTGTGTACTCGCCGTGTGATCTTACGCAATCGGCAGTGTGCACTCCGTGGTACGGAATGTCAGTTGCTGATGTTTTGGCGAGCGGTCGGGATATTCTGACCGACCGATTACTCTCAGAGGGTGAACCGTCTTACACGCGTGTGGCGCCTCTTTTACCTCCGGTGGAAGAGGGCGCGTATATGTTTTTTGGCGGTGTTGCCAGCATCAGCGGCGTGGAATTGGATTTGACCAGTGGGGTTCTGTATTCACAGGTGTATGGTAACCAAAATGTGCCCAAAGAGCCGTTGTTTGATCCCAAAACCGTTGATACAGCAGTTGGCTCCCGAAAACCGTTTGTCCGGTTATTGGATGGCCGTTTCCCGATCATCTTCTCGGTACATGCTGACGACCATGAGGTGTTAGAGTTCTTGTATTTTGTCGAGCCGGGAGATGCCAATCGCGACCCGGTTGTTTGGATTCGTGAAAAGCGTTATCCGCGCCAAGACCCCTCTGCTTATACGGTCGCTTATTCTTTGGTGTCCCGCTCGCGTGTGATCCCGTATCACGGGATACCCGCACAGACGTTTCAGGATGCTTTGGCAGATACGGTTGCATACTGGTTGCGGTTTGCCGCACAGGGAGCGCAGTTCGAGCTGCCGGAAAAACAACTGGAACGTATCGTAGCAGGCACACAAATGGCATGTGCCGTCACGTTTACAGGCGATCATCCGCATTATGGTCATCGGTATTACGGTAAAGAGATACACGATCATTTCCCACCAAATTTTTTGTGGACATTGGAGTCCTGTTGCGTACAGAATCGGTGGCCTTGGGCGCGTCGGATCGTACAATACTTGTTTGCGTATGCGTTGACCGATGAGGGACGTTTCGTATATCGCCAGGGCAACGAGGAACTGTTTGGTGCCAGTGCTTGTGAATATGCACAACTGCTCTGGTTGCTGGACCGCTATGCCGATGTGTTGCGGTTGGACACTGACTATACAGAGCAGTTGCGTGGGATGGGTGACTATTTGCTGTCGCACATGCATCCATGCGATACAATCGGGGGACAGCCGCTGATCTACATGTGCGCGGAAGCAGATTCCAACACCCGTGTTCATGCGTACATGAACAATAATCTCTGGTGTGTACACGGCTTGCGTGCACTGGCTTCTTTGCTGGAACGTTTCGGCGAGGACGGCACGGTATTTCGCACACGAGCGGAGTCGTTATACGCTGCCGTATTGTGTTTGTTAGAAAAGGACAGTGCGCAGGACGATCGTTTCGGAATCCTGCCGCCGTTTCGTGTGGGATATACCGCAAAGCCGGCAACGTTAAGTGCTTGTCGAGAAACATTCTCGCCCATGACGGAAGAAGAATATGCGCAGTATGCCCGCTGGATCGACATGCGCAACCAAGGTGATGCGGCACAGGAGTACACCGAAAATAACTATGCGAATTATCGTTATTATCCGGAAATGCTCGGCAGTATGTTACTGCCGCCGGAACATGCCGCCGGTGTGATGTCTTTGCGTGAGAACTTGGGCGGTGAATTGTTGTGTATGACGCGTTTTCTGTCACATTTGGACGATTGGCCGGTGCTGCATTATGCGCGGTTTTTATTGGAAAACGGACACATCGAAAAATACCTGACATTGCTGTATGCTCATGCGTGTCATCACGGCATACCTGATCTTATGTGCTATTACGAACAGGTATCGCCCGCCGGCAAGGTCCATGCCGAAGATTGTGTACCGTCTTTGTTGACGGTCCCGATCATGACAGCGTGGATGTTCGCGTATGAACGTATGTGCGACAACACACTTGTGTTGCTGGGCGGTATTCCCAAAGCATGGTATGCGGAGGGGTTCGCGGTGAAAGGGCTCGGTACGTCGTTCGGCACCGTGGACATCACGGCGGATGCACAAAATGTGTCGGTCACATTTTCACAAGTGCCCGCAAAGCCTGTTTTGCTGGTCCTTCGTCACTGCGGTATTGTGCAGGTGGCGAACGGAGAGGACTATGTTGTTTCACAAGAGGGTAACACTTTGACACTCAAAGCGGGTATTGCACATATACAGTTGACACTATCAAAATGAGGGTTCGTATGTTCAAAAAACTATTTGCACCCACCGATATGACGGTGGGGTCCGTTTGGAAAAGTATTGTGATATTCACCTTGCCGATGCTGATCGGCAACATCGCACAACAGCTATACAGTACGGTGGATACCATCGTTGTGGGACAGTATGCGCAAAACGGCGATAATGCGATTGCCGCAGTGGGCAGTGCGTTACCCATCCTCAATATGCTGCTTGTGTTGTTCATCGGTATTTCGGCGGGTGCCGGTGTGATGGTATCGCAGTATTTCGGCGCCAAAAAGCGCGAAGAATTGTCCTGGACCGTGGGGAACTGCATTACGGTCACCGCCATTGCCTGTGTCGGACTTATTGTGATTGCCTCACCGTTGATTCGACCGGTGTTGGTGATGCTCAATACACCGGACAGTATTTTGGAGAGTTGTTACAATTATCTCATGATCTCGCTTGTTGGTATGGCGGGCATGGCGTATTACAACATTTTAAGCGGTATTTTGCGCGGCCTCGGTGATTCGGTCTCTGCTTTGTTGTATTTGCTGGTAGCTACGGTTATCAACATCGTACTGGATATTTATTTTGTTGCCGCGTTGCACATGGATGTGGCGGGTGTGGCACTGGCAACCGTGATCGCGCAGTTTATATCATCGGTACTGTGTCTTATCAAATTGGCACGTATGCGGGAACATTTTGATTTTGGGTGGCGGTTTATGAAACCGCAAGCGCATTTTGTGAAAACCCTCATCAAATTAGGGTTGCCGTCGGGTGCCACGCAAGCGATCATGGCTTCCGCCATGATCGTGGTGCAGTCGCTCACCAACTGTTTTGGCGAACAGTTTATTGCGGCAAATGTGGTTATCATGCGCGTGGACGGATTTGCCATGATGCCGAACTTCTCGTTCGGGATGGCGCTTACCACTTTTGCAGGGCAAAACGTGGGTGCGGGCAAATATGACCGCGTGAAAAAAGGTGCTTTACAAGGCACGTTAATGGCGGTGGGGTGCTCCACCGTCATTACAGGGGCCATCTTACTGTTCGGCAAATCGCTGATGGCTGTTTTCACCGAAACGCAGGCGCTGGTGGACTTGAGTTATGATCTGATGAAAATTCTGGCGGTGGGATACATTGCCGTCGCCGTTACGCAAAGTTTATCCGGTATCATGCGCGGAGCGGGGGATACCATGACCCCGATGTGGATCTCGTTGATCTCTACCGTGCTTATCCGCGTTCCGCTCGCATACGGGATCTCGTACTTAACAAGAACGCCCGAATTACCGTTTGGGCAAAGTATTTGTATTCAAGTATCGCTGTTGTCCTGCTGGGTGTTGGGTGCGGTACTTACCGTGATTTTCTACCGTTTTGGTAAGTGGAAGAATAAAAAAGTAGCCTAACGGCAAGAGGTGATGTGCGATGTATTGGTTGTTGGCTTTGACCACGGTTTGTGCCGCCGGTAAGGCGATCATTTGCAAAAGGCTTGGTTCTGATGATAAGGGTTCGCGCAGTATGTTCGCTTGGAACAGCGGCATTTATCTGGTGGCATCGGTGGTTGCGTTTTTGTATCTGTACCCTGATTTTGGTGCACTGTTTCGGGTATCGCCGTTTACCTTGATCTTATCGGCAATTTTTGCCGCGTGTTTGCTGTTTACCCAGATTACCGAGATCAAGGCGATGTCGTTGGGGTCTGCATCCATGACCATTTTGATTTATTCTGCAGGTTTTTTACTGCCGATCGGATACGGCAGTCTGTTTGCAGGTGAAAGCATTTCCGTGCTGCGTTGGGTCGGGATTGCCGTTATGGTAGCGGCGATGGTGTGTATCATCCGTCCGCGAAAAGACGGCAGTGTATCACCGGCTTGGGTGTGCATGTCCCTTCTGTCGCTTTTGGGTTCCGGCATGGTGGCGGTCACGCAAAAACATCACCAAAACACTGTTTATGCCGGTGAACTGGCTTGCTTTGTCACGTTGGGGTTACTGTTCGCCGCGTTATTCTCGTTTATCGTGGCGGTGATCCAACGCCCAAAAGGGGAGAAACCGCCGCGCGTGACCATCCGTGATGCCGGATTTGTGGCGGTGAGCGGATTGTGTATCGGCGTGCTCAACCTGCTCAATCTGTTTTTGGCAGGAAAGATCGATGCTGCCGTACAGTTCCCCGTTTACAACATTGGCTGTATGATCTTAACCGCGTTGTTCGGTGCGTTTGTGCTCAAAGAAACGCACACCAAAAGCCAATACGCAGGTTTTGCACTGGGATGTCTATCGATCGTATTGATCGGTTTATAAAAGGAGTGAGCCGTATGAAACTGTATGCTATGCCGGAACCGAAGTTTCAAGATCTGTCGGAAACTGAATTTGTGTATTTGTACGACTATCATATCGAAGCACCTGCCGCGTGGGCGGCTGTTGCCGAATATTTGACCGAACGGGCTCGGTTACACGGTGCAAAACCGTTGCGCATTGTGGAAGATACCGCGTACGGTCCTGAAGCGTATCGTATGCAGATCGCAACGGATGTCATTACCGTGTGCACAGGCGGCGCATCGGGCGCACGGTATGCCGTTTATATGTTAATGCAGATTGCTTATCGCAGTCGCATTCCGGTGGGTGTGATCGCCGATCATCCCGATATGGCATCCCGCGGTTATCAGCTTAACCTGCGCGGACCGCTTCGCCAAACGCCGGTTGACGTATTGTGCCATTATTTGCGTTTATGCGGTCAAGCCAAGATCAACACGGTTCTGATTGAATACGACACCCGTTTTGATCACGGCAAATACCAGCCGTATGAACCGTGGATGCTCTCCAAAACCGATATGCAGCAAGTGCAGAAAACGGCACAGGATGAGGGGATTACGATTATTCCTCTCATTCAGACGTACGGGCATCTGGAATTCTTGCTGAGCCAACCGTCCTTGAGCGCGATACGGGAAGAGCAGGATCTTCCGGACCAACTGTGCCCGTTGCATCCCGATTCCATGCCTTTCTCCAAAGCATTGATCGATATGTATGTGGAGGCGCATCCCGGCTTACAATATTTGCACATTGGTGGGGATGAAACCCGTCAACTCGGCAAATGCCCGAAATGTGCCGCGTACGTGGCAAAACACGGTAAGGGCGGTTTGTACACACACTACGTTAACGAATTGATCGACTACTTATGTTCCAAAGGAATTACACCGCTTGTGTATGACGATATGATCTGCGCACATCCCGAAGCCATGAAAGATCTGGACCGCCGCGCCACCATTGTGTACTGGGATTATTGGACCACCAGCGATCCGTCGCCGCTTTTAGTGGCGCGTGGCGGTCACGAATGGGCGATCGTGCGTGATAAGGCCAGTTGGGACGACCGTAATTTTGAAGGATTACCGGATATGCAACGCGAGATCTTCAAGGTGTTCGGTAAACCTGCCGATTTGGAAAACGGCGGACTTGACCCTGCGTATTTGGAACGGTATCGTCCGTATCTCGGCGATCAATTCCCGAAGTACGTGAAAGCGTTCCCGTACATCGAATACTATCAAGATCAAGGCTTTAAAGTGATCGCGATGCCGACCAGTCTGGGCAACAGCGATAACTATCTGGGCGCACCGAATGAGGCGCGGTTTACGGCGAATATCCGTACGTTTGCTGAGCGTACGATTCAAGCCAAGGCGGATGGTATGATCACGTCTGCTTGGTTCCGCTTCCCGGAATCGGCGTATCCCATCGGGATCGCCCTGGCGGGGCAGTATTCCTGGGGTATGCCGGAGTATCAGGAGGGTAAGTAATTCTCCCGTGTGCTTTGTTTTTTTAAGTTAGGTCTTGCAGTGCCGGGTAAAATCGTGTAAAATATAAAAAAGGACCTTGAAAGGGGAATGGTTTATGCCTACTTTACACACGATGAAATACGCGACAAAACGCAACAACCTCTTCTTGCGCGTGGCGATGGGTCACTTTGCGACCGGCAACTGTCACAGTAACTATTACATTGACGTGGTGGCGCAAAAAGCCCGTATGTCGGAAGCACGTGCCGTGGCAGAGGAACTCAGTTCCTATTATTATGCCGATACGGTGGTGGATACCATTCTGTGCCTGGACGGAACCGAAGTCATCGGTGCCTGCCTGGCGGATAGCCTGTCCAAGGCGGATATTATCAACATGAATGCCCACAAATCCATTTATGTGGTGACGCCGGAAACCACCAGCGGTAACCAATTGATGTTCCGTGACAACATTGTGCCGATGATCGCCGGCAAACACGTGATGATCCTGGCGGTTTCGGTGGCATCCGGTAAAACGGTAGAAGCCGCCATTGATGCGGTGCAATATTACGGCGGTACGGTATCGGGTATTTCCGCCATTTTCTCCACGGCAAAAGAATGCCGCGGCATGACGGTGCATTCGGTGTTTGATCCGAACGATCTGCCGGATTATCAGTGCCATCCTTCCCATGAATGCCCCATGTGCAAAGCCGGTAAAAAGGTCGATGCCCTTGTCAACTGCCACGGCTTCTCCAAACTGTAAAGAATAGTCAAACGGCGGTGCGTGAAAACGCACCGCCGTTTTTTGCGTTTTTGGGGCATACTACCCGTCGGGAGGAGAACGTATGTGTACCGCAATGACCTATCAGACACGCGACTTTTATTTCGGGCGTACCTTGGATTATGATGTTTCTTACGGTGAGACCGTCACGGTGACACCGCGCAATTTCCCGCTTACCTTTCGCCACGGCGGCGTACTGACACACCACCACGCCATCATCGGTATGGCACACGTAAGCCACGGGTACCCGTTGTATTACGATGCGGTCAATGAAAAGGGACTGTGTATGGCGGGACTCAATTTTGTCGGTAATGCCGTGTACAAAACGGCGCGCGGCGAGGGGACGGAGATCGCCCAGTTTGAATGGATCCCATGGGCGTTATCCCAATACGATTCCGTTTCGGCGGTCAAGGAAAGGTTGCCATCCGTCAAGATCGTGGACACCCCGTTCAACGATGCGCTTCCCGCGGCGCAATTGCATTGGATCGTGGCAGACACCCACGCGTGCGTGGTGGTGGAATGTACCAAAAACGGATTGCATGTGTACGAAAACCCTCTCGGCGTGTTGACCAATAATCCGCCGTTTGAGCATCAGCTTAAGCATTGGGAACGGTTTGCAAACTTATCAAACGAAGAACCGAACACGTCCACCGATCCTGCCTTTTTCAGCCGAGGTAGAGGAGCGGTGGGGTTGCCGGGTGACTTATCCTCGCAATCCCGTTTCGTGCGCGCTGCGTTTACGCGGCGGTTTGCGGTGAGCGGCGATTCGGAAGCGGAAAGTGTCACCCAGTTTTTTCACATGCTCGGTACGGTGGAACAGACAAAGGGGAGTTGCAAACTGGGAAAAGACCGTTATGAGATTACGTTGTACACGTCCTGCTGTAATGCCGCGCGCGGTATTTACTATTACACCACGTACGGCAATCCGCAGATCAGTGCCGTGGAACTGCACCGCGAAAACTTGGAAGATACCCGCCTTACTTCCTATCCGCTGATAACAGATCCCGTTATTCGTTTTCAGAACGAAAACAAGTTGACAACGGAAAAACGGATGATATAATGGTTGGGTTAGGAAGTGACAATTCGTGAAAACGGGCTATTTACAGCCAAAGATCGTGTCGGCTCTCAAAGGATATACCAAGCAACAGTTTGTCAATGATTTGGTGGCGGGTGTGATCGTGGCGATCATCGCATTGCCGCTCTCCATTGCGTTGGCGCTGGCGTCCGGTGTGGAACCGGCTTGCGGTGTCTATACCGCCATCGCGGCAGGGTTTGTGGTCTCATTGCTCGGCGGCAGCCGCGTGCAGATTGCGGGTCCCACCGCCGCTTTTGCCACGATCGTGGCAGGTGTTGTGGCAACGCAGGGGATGGACGGATTGTTCTTGGCAACCGTGATCGCCGGCTTACTGCTCGTTGTCATGGGCGTTTGTAAGCTTGGTACCTTCATTCGGTATATGCCGCATACCATTACGGTTGGTTTTACGGGCGGTATCGCCGTCACCATCCTTTTGGGACAGATCAAAGACTTTTTGGGACTCACGTACGCAAGC
>JAFSIB010000011.1 GCA_017440005.1 Clostridia bacterium | reverse complement strand
GCACGATACCGGTGCAGGCAAACAAACGCGCAAACTGCCAATCGATACGGATATATCGACGGGTGTCGATCAAACGTACCACAAACACAACGCCGTAGCACACCAACGTTGCCGTCGCCGCGCCGTTTACACCGTAACGCGGGATCCACCACAAGTTTAAGGCAATATTGATCACCGCACTGAGTAGTGCTGTGAGAAGTGACCGGATGCTCTTCTTTTCTACCATATAGATACTGCCGAGGAAATTGACAAGGCAGGTAAACACGACCGTTACGGTCAACAGCGGGATATACCGCCATGCTTCATAATAATCCGCCGCAAACAGAACATGCGGAACCACACGCGTGAACACGATCACACCGGATGCCAGCACAAATAAGAAAGCCGTGTAAAGAGACGTGATCTTGGTATAAAAGCGATTCCGCCCCTCCTCCTCTGTGACGGCGGAGATCTGCCATGCGTCCATGAAGATACCGGAAACCAAAATCACCAGTGAGGGGATCTTATATGCGGCAGCATATAAACCGGTATACGATTCATCCCAGAACCAACTGACGATATACCGATCGGATACATTGGTGATCCACCACAGCACCGTATTGGGAATCAGCGGTACAGCATATTTCAGCATGGAACGCAATACCGAAAAATCCAAGGAACGAATGTTAATGAAACGATGCAGTTTGGCAACAACGACCAGGAATATCACGGATAACACATCGGAACAAATGATGGAGAACATATATCCGACAATACCGAATTTGAAGACCACCAGATACAGGATGTTGAACAAAATCGTGGTAACGGTGCTCAGTATGCCGTCGACAGCAAACAATTTGACGCGATTCTGCGCACGTACAAACTGTGCACAAAGCGAACGCAGTGACGATGTGAACACAAACAAACACAAAAGCCACACGTAATCACCGACCAGGGGGATAAAGCCAAGAAGCGGACTGATGAGCAGCAACAAGATCAAGCCGCCGAACAATGAAATCAATCCGGTTGTAAAAACGTCACTTTTGCGTACACCCTTATCCAGTCCGAAACGCACAACGGCGTTGGTGATACCGAGTGTGATCAAGGGCAACAGTAAATTGCCGCTTTGCTGCAACATGTCGGTGATACCGTACTGACCTTGCGATAGCACCTCGGTGTACAGACGCGTGAGGAAGAACGATAACAGTTTGGAACTGAACGTGCCGATGGCAAAGATCAGTGTATTGGAAAATAAGCGCTTATATTTATCCATAATTCTTCCTCCCTTATTTATATCCTTAATAGAATACCGATATTTTTAAAGAATGTCAAGTGCCCTCCCCCTTGCACTTTTGTTTGGGGTGTGATACACTATTTCCATTCTTTTGCAAAAGAGGTCGTTTACATGTCCACCAAACCGAATTATTTACGCGGGTTAGTGTGTCCGCTTGTTGCCGCGTTCATTTGGGGTTCCGCTTTTGTAGCGCAAGACGTCGCCGCCGCGGATCTCGGTCCGTTCACCGTCAACGCGGTTCGTTCCTGGATCGGCGCCTTCGCTTTATTATTGGTTTCCTTTCTGTTCCGCAAACAGACCCCCATTGCGCCCGAACAACGCGCTGACTACCGTCGGCAACTGCTTTGGGGCGGTTTATGCTGCGGTATTTTGTTGACGGTTGCCGCCAACCTGCAACAAGCCGGCATTGGTGCGACCGACCCCGGAAAAGCCGGCTTCATCACATCGCTTTACGTGGTGTTGGTTCCGATCTTCGGCATCTTTGTACACCGCCGCGCACCGTACACGGTATGGATCGGCGTGGTGTTCTCTTTGATCGGTTTGTATTTTTTATGTATTACGGAATCGTTGACGATCGCGTTCAGTGATCTGTTAATTCTATTATGTGCGATCTTTTTTGCCCTGCAGATCCTCCTTGTGGACCGATTGCCGAATCTTGTGGGCATGCACTTGTGTTGCGCGCAGTTGTTTGTGGTTGCCATCACCAGCACCGTGTTGATGTTTGTGTTTGAAGAACCGTCTGCCGCGCTCATTTTGAAGCACGGGTTCCCGCTTGTTTATATCGGTGTTTTCTCCAGCGCGATCGCCTATACCCTGCAGATCGTTTCACAGAAAGGCAGTAACCCCACTGTTGTCAGTCTGTTGTTATGTTTAGAATCAGTCTTTGCGGTATTGACGGGTCTGGTGATCCTGCACGATACGTTATCCACACGCGAGATCATCGGTTGCTGTCTGATGTTTGTCGCCGTGGTACTTGCCAATATCCCGCCGAAAGCAAAAGTTACACAATAACCAAAAATCCGCTTTTCTTTTGTGCAAAAGAGAGAAAGCGGATTTTTTGCAATTTTCCACTTTACTTTGCTAACGTGATGGTGTATAATGAGCACATCTTAACGAAGAGAGGTTATATTCATGAAAAAGTATCTGGCATTATTCTTGGCATGTCTGATGGTTCTCACCTGCTTCGCAGGTTGCGGTGCTGAGACACCTGCTGATGACAGCACAACCACAACGACCACCGGTGGTGGGGCCGAAAAGATCGCTACTGTCGGTTATACCATTTACGAGCCGATGAACTACGAGGATGAAAACGGCAAGTTGGTTGGCTTTGATACCGAGTTGGCGGAAGCCGTATTCCAAGGACTGGGTTACAAAGTGGTATTCAAACTGATCGACTGGGATCAGAAATACACCGAGCTCAACTCCGGCGCGATCTCCTGCATCTGGAACGGCTTCACCGCTAACACGGCAGACGATGACGGCGTGCTTCGTTCCGAGAAAGTCGATTTCTCCTATAACTACATGGGCAACAAACAGATGCTCGTTGCCAAGGCTGATCTGGCAGCAGCCATTGCCGATAAGAAGAGCTTGTCCGGCAAAGTCGGTGCTGTGGAAAACAGTTCCGCCGGTGACACTTACCTGACCAAAGAACTGACCGGCGCGATCAAGAAAGGCGTTACCTCGCAGTTGGATGCCATGAAAGAATTGAGCATGGGCGCTGTGGATTTCGCCGTTGTGGACGAACAACTCGCCAAAGCTTATGTCGGCAAGGGTGACTATGCCGGTCTGGCAATCGCCGAGAAAGTATACAGCGATGCTGAGTACTATGCAATCGGTTTCAAGAAAGGCAGCGAACTGACCGCCAACGTCAATGCACAGCTTGAGAAACTCGGCGCAGACGGCACCATTGAAGCACTGGCTAAGAAATACGGCGTGGAAAACACCGCCATCAAAGATTTCTCCGATCAGAAATAATCAATACGAATCACACAAAGAAAACATGCAAGGCGGACCCCCGCCTTGCAATTTTCTGTCTATAAGAGAAGGATAAACAATGGATTTTTGGACAATTACGCAAGAGCTGCTTCAAGGGTTTGGCATTACGTGCCTGCTGTTTGCCATGACACTGATTCTGGCAATCCCGTTGGGGCTCTTGTTCGCCTTTTGCTCAATGAGCAAATTTTCTGTCATTAAGGTTCCCACAAAAATTTTCATTTGGATCATTCGCGGTATTCCGCTGATGCTGTTCATTTTCGTCATTTACTATCTCCCCAGTCTGCTGGCAGACGGAAATGCGGCGCTTAACATTTTCAATACCATTGACCTCAAAATGACCATGGCTGCCGGAAGCCGCGAGTTGTTGTGGCAAGGACGGTTTTTGGCGGTGCTGATTGCTTTTGTGATCAATTACGCCTGCTATTTCTCCGAAATCTTCCGTGGCGGTATTGAAAGCGTATCACAAGGACAGTACGAAGCCGGATACGTGTTGGGCATGACGAAATCGCAAGTATTCTTTAAAGTGGTGCTCAAGCAGGTGATCAAGCGCATTGTCCCTGCCCTATCGAATGAGATCATCACGTTGGTCAAAGACACGGCACTTGCCAATGCCATCGCGATCCCCGAAATCATCAAATGCGCCAAAGATATGGCATCTTCGCAAGCGTTGATCTGGCCGTTGTTTTACACCGCGGTCTTCTATCTGTTATTCGTGGGTATCGTAACCGTACTGTTGAGCAGAGTGGAGAAAAAGCTCTCCTACTTCAAGGCGTAAAGGAGAGATAAATATGGCTTTATTAGAAGTAACAGATATTACCAAAAGCTTCGGCAAAACCGAAGTCCTCAAGGGCATTAGTTTTTCGCTTGAAAAAGGAAACGTCCTCTCCATCATCGGTTCTTCCGGCAGCGGCAAAACCACGTTACTGCGTTGTCTGAACTTCTTGGAAGAAGCAGACGGCGGTATCATCCGCGTTGACAACAAAGTACTGTTCGACAGCAACACACAACACGCCTTGACCGATGCGGAGATTCGTCAGAACCGCTTGCATTTCGGTTTGGTGTTTCAGAACTTCAACTTATTCCCGCAATACAGTGTGTTGGAGAATGTGTGCTTAGCACCGAAATTGCACGCCAAGGAACGTCCCGATTACAAAACAAATGCAAAAGAAATTTGTGATGAGATCGAAGCCAAGGCACGCAAGTTGATCGACGACGTAGGGTTATCCGCCAAATGTGATGCCTACCCGTGTGAGTTGTCCGGTGGACAGCAACAACGTGTGGCAATTGCCCGTGCATTGGCAATGGATCCGGAGATCCTCTTCTTTGACGAACCGACCTCCGCTTTGGATCCGGAACTTACCGGTGAGATCCTGCGGGTTATCAAAGAACTTGCCACACGCGAAATGACGATGGTGATCGTCACGCACGAAATGCAGTTTGCCGCCGAAGTATCGGATCAGGTCATCTTTATGGATGACGGTGTTATTGCAGAGCAAGGCACACCCGACGAAGTGTTCGTCCATCCGAAAAACGAACGAACCAAGGCTTTTTTGTCACGCTATAATAACCAGTAATCCGCACATAAAAAAGCGCCGTACGGAACTCGTACGGCGCTTTTTTCTTTGATTATTTTGTACCGAAGATGCGGTCGCCTGCATCGCCCAGGCCGGGAAGAATGTAACAGTTTTCGTTAAGGCATTCATCCAACGAAGCGCAATAGATCTGTACGTCGGGATGTGCTTCACTCAAGGCTTTGAGTCCTTCGGGTGCAGCGATGATACACATGAATTTGATGCTGCGCGGGCCGCGTTGTTTGATCTGTCCGATTGCATCAATTGCCGAGCCGCCGGTGGCGAGCATGGGGTCCAGTACGATCACATCGCGTTCGCCGATGTCACCGGGCAGTTTGCAATAATATTCCACCGGTTTCATGGTGGTTTCATCACGGTACAGACCAATGTGACCGATACGGGCGGACGGGACCAATTCCACAGCGCCGTCTACCATGCCCAAACCTGCGCGCAGGATCGGCACGAATGCCAGTTTACGGCCGGCGATCTTACGTGATTTAGTCTTCATAAGCGGTGTTTCCACAGTGACTTCGCAGGTCGGCAGATCGCGCGTTGCCTCATAGCACATAAGGCCGGTGATCTCGCGAATCAATTCGCGAAACTGCTTGGAACTGGTGTTTTTATCACGCAATAAAGTCACTTTGTGTTGGATCAACGGGTGATCCGCAATAAACGGTTTTAACATACAAGACCCTCCCATATTTTCACATCATTACTTTGATGTTTGTTCCTGTTTGGCACGCAATTCACGTTCGGCTTGCGGCAACCGCAAATAAGACGGTAACAACTCTTCCCCGCTCACCCATGCGTCACTGTCCACCGTAACAACGGCTTCACGGGCAACGCCGATGGCGTGCGGATACCGCAATCCCGTGGGTGCTGCGACCGCTGTCGGCACAACGGCACGAACGGCATCCAGACACACTTCCGTTCCGTCACCGACGATCATCAGCGGGCGTGTTTCCCCTTGCAACCGTGCGGCAACCTCAGCGATCGGCAAGGCTTCATCGGGTGTTATCCGCGTGACTACGCCGTTTTCGCAAGAGAACAGCGCCGTATAGATCTGCTGACAACGGGCATCCATGGCGGTGAGGATCAAGCCTGTATACGGTATTCCCGCAAAGCGGCTTGCCATTCCTGCCAACGTGGAGATCGGTGCACACGGTAAATTGTTGGCAAACGCCAAACCTTTCACCGCCGCGACTCCGATCCGCACACCGGTGAAAGAACCGGGACCGACGGCAACCGCCAATGCCGAAATATCCGACAAGGTAAGTGCCGCGTTTTTGAGCATATCCTGAATCATCGGCATGAGTGTCTGACTGTGCGTTAAACGGTTGTTCACACATGCCGAACACAAAACGGTTTCTTTGCCGTTTTCATACCGCACGACCGCGCACGAAGCCGGTCCGGCAGACGATTCTACCGCCAGTATGGTAACCGGTTGTTCAACCGTCATACCGTCGCCCCCTCAATGGTGATCTCTCGTTCGGTGTCGGACAAGCGGCGAAAGGTTACACGAATGGCATTGGGCGGTAATGCCGCCTCAATGTTCTCGCTCCATTCCACCGCCAACACGGCACCCTGATCCTGATAATCGTAATATCCGGTGGTTTCTAAATCTTCCCAACCGGTGATACGGTACATATCAAAATGTACAAGCGGCGGATTCCCGCCGTAATCGTTGACAAGTGCGAACGTGGGACTGGATACATGTGCATCCGGGGAGAGTTTGCGCGCCATACCGCGCACAAACGCCGTCTTCCCCATGCCGAGTCCGCCGAAAAACGCCACTACCGTGCCGGCAGTACAATGAGCCGCTAACCGTTCGCCCACCGTTTGCGTTTGTTCTTCGCTACAAGTTGTGATCGTCAAAGCCGCTCACCTCACGTTTCTCTTATGGTATCACAAAATTCAAAAGAAAGAAAGAGTATTTTACAAAAATCACTCTTTTGCATCATACCACGTCTTGCCCGTGTTCACATCCACGCGTAAACGGACAGACAAGGATGCCGCATGTTCCATTTCTTCACGCAAGATCTCTGCCGCACGATCCGCCACGTTCTCTGCCGCTTCCACAATGAGTTCATCGTGCACTTGCAGGATCAGTCCGGCATCCAGTTCTTCACGTTGCAAGCGGTCATGCACACGGATCATGGCGAGTTTGATGATATCCGCCGCGGTTCCCTGAATCGGCATATTCCGCGCAACGCGTTCACCGAATGCACGCGTCATGTGATTGGATACGCGCAGTTCCGGTAACGGGCGGCGGCGGTTGAACAGCGTGACGGCATACCCGCTTTCGCGTGCTTGCTCAATCAAGTTATCCATATAACCGGCAACCGCGCTGTAATGCGCAAGGTATTGCTCAATATACCGTTTGGCCTCCCCGTAAGTGACGTGAATATCCTCCGACAACGAGTGGGCGCCGATACCGTAAACAATACCGAAATTGACCGCTTTTGCCTGCGAACGCATGAGCGGCGTTACCATGTCTTCCGGTACGTCAAATACCTGCGATGCCGTAATGCGGTGAATGTCTTCTTCGTTATTAAACGCATCCACCATCGTTTTATCGCCGGACAAGGCGGCTAACACACGCAATTCGATCTGGGAATAGTCCGCGTCACACAGTACGTATCCGTCTTTGGCACGGAAGAAACGGCGCAGTTCTCTGCCGAGTTCTTGGCGGATCGGGATGTTTTGCAAATTCGGTTCTGTGGACGAAATGCGACCCGTACGGGTTTCGGTTTGATTGAACGAGGTGTGAATACGGCCATCCGGCGCGATTACTTTGATCAATCCGTCACAGTACGTGGATTTGAGTTTGGACAGCGTGCGATACGTTAAGATCATGTCCACAACGGGATGCGCAAAGCGCAAACTTTCCAACACTTCGGCGTTGGTGGAATACCCTGACTTGGTTTTCTTTTTGGCGGGCAAGCCTAAGTCTTCAAACAAGGCTTTCGCCAATTGTTTGGGAGAATTCAGGTTAAAGGAATATCCCACTTGTTCTTCAATACCGGCGATGAGTGTGTTAATCTGCGTTTCCAGCATCTCACCGAATGCCGCCACGCCCTCACCGTCCACGGCGAAACCAATCTGTTCCATGGACGCCAACACCTTGGCGAGCGGAATTTCCATATCCGTTAACAACGAATCCTGCCCGGCTGTGTGGATCTCTTTTTCCAATACATCGCACAACGGGGCAAGCAGGCGCGCTTCTTCGGGCCCTTCCCCTTCCGGTACCGCCACGCCGTATTCTTGCGAAAGGCGGGTAAGTTCATACGAGGATGCCAACGGATTGAGCAAATACGCCGCCAGCACCGCGTCCATTGTCACGTTATTCAATGCGCGGCGGAATTCGAGAGCATGCGCCGCAAGACCTTTGGTATCAGCGGTGCGTTTGGCTTTTGTGTTGTCTTCTAAAAAATTTAAAAACCGCGGGGACGATGCCAACGCACAGGCCATGTTACCACCCGCCGTGATGTAAGCCGTTTCGTCCTGCAACCACACGGTGTAAGGACCTTCTGCCGGCAATTCATCGAACGAGACCGATGTAAGCGCGATCGGTTTTTCATCGGGTTGCGCAACAACGGTTGCCGACAGATCCAGGCGTTCCATGAGTTTGAACAGTTCCAAGCGTGTCATGAGCGCCGAAAGTTCTGCCGTTTGCATGGGTGCTTTTGCATAATGGGAAAGATCGGTATCCATGGGCATATCGCGGCATATTTCACCGAGTTTGCGGCTGAGATACGCGCTTTCACGGCCGTCTTCCAGTTTGGTACGAAGCGAGTCACGCAATTCATCCAAATGCTCATAAACGCCATCCAGGGTGTTAAAGCGGTGCAAAAGATCCAGCGCCGTCTTTTCGCCCACGCCCGGTACGCCCGGAATGTTATCACTGGTATCCCCCATCAGCGCTTTCAAATCAATCAGCGCATCGGGCGACAACCCGTATTTTTCAAAAACGGCGGGCGGATCAAATACCACGGTTTCGGGTTTGCCCATCCGTGTGGCGGCTAACAGCACCGTCACGCCGTCCCCGACCAGTTGCAGGGAATCACGGTCACCTGTGGCAATAAAGCACGGCACGCCCTGTTCCTGAGCCGTTTTGGACAACGTACCGAGTATATCATCCGCTTCATATCCGTCCTGCTCCACAACCGCGCAACCCATATACGTGAGCAATTCCTTAATGAGCGGCAGTTGTTGTGCCAATTCTTCCGGCATACCTTTGCGGCCGGCTTTGTATTCACTGTACATCTTATGACGGAACGTGGGTGCCTTGCGGTCAAACGCGACCGCCACCGCATCCGCTTCCGTTTGATCTAACAAACGGAAGTAGATGTTCAGAAACCCCACCAAGGCATTGGTGGGGGTGCCATCGTGCGTGGTAAGCACTTTGATGCCGTAAAACGCACGGTT
>JAFSIB010000080.1 GCA_017440005.1 Clostridia bacterium | reverse complement strand
TAGCGTCTTTCTTTTGTCAATCTCTCAATTGACCCGGATTCTGTGAATCTGTAAATTAACGGGTAGTGTTAATTTCTCTTGTTTGCATTGTTTAATTTTCAAGGTCCTTTTGCCACCCTTTTTTGCGGCAGCTTTGCTATAATACCACTCACTTTACGCTTTGTCAACTGTTTTTTTGCGTTTTTTTGAAAAAATTTTTATTCTCGGCAAAAATACAAAAAACCGACAAAGAATTGCTTCTTTGTCGGTTAAATTTGACGGTTTCTTTACCGCGCTTCATGCTCAACGGTGATCTCACTGCGAATCATGCTTAACGGGTCGTCCGTGATGGAAACAAACTCCGGTTTGAAATAGATCTTCAATTCATTGGTGCTGTTGGCGCCCACCAGATACTTGCTGTCAATACCCGCGGTGGCGGCTTTGGCGATCTCTTCACCGGCTTCGTTGTACAAGGAAATGGTGGCTTTGGAAATATGCTGATCGGAATCTGTATCGTTATAAAACTCCACCGTTACCCACATACCGTTTTCAGCGGTATAGTATGCTTCCGTGAGGATCGACGTAATGCTGCCTTCCTGAATATCGCCGTCTTCCATTGCACCGTAAAAGGTGGGTGTGGACTCACGGGGCGCCTGAGCCGCTTCTTCCTTTTGCGACTGCATACCGCTGATCACGCCGATGACCAACACCAGCACCACAATCAGTATGGAAATGCCGATGGTGATCCCGAGAAGATTTAACCGTTTACGGTCCTCAGCAGGCATTTCCTCGGATTTGGATTCCGTTACCTGCTCAATCTGTTCTTCACTTTCATCGCCGAAAATGCTGGCGCTACGTTCCGTTTGATCCTTTTTCATAGTATCCCTGCTTTCTCGTTTGACACAATTATACCGAAAAAGAGGCTTTTCGTCAAGTAAAAAGGCACCGCTCGCAAGCGATGCCTTTGTTTTTAAAACATGTCGCCGACTTCCTGCACAAGATCGCTCATATTCTTGAGCGCCTTGCCGAGATTGCGCTTGAGACCTTTTTTGCCGTTTTGCATATACTGGTTGCCGACAGCACCCGCCAAACATCCGAGGGCCAGACCCATGCCCATACCGCGAACAAAGTTCATAACACCTTTTGACATTTCTTCCACTCCTTTTCTATCGCTATCATGCGCAGAACAGAAAGAATGTTGCAAGGAAGATATTGACAAAAAAGCGATCTCCGGAAACGGAGATCGCTTTTACGCATTATTTCTTGTCTTGTGCCTGCTTCATCCGAACAAAATCGGCGATCAGATCAACAGCATTGTCATAACCGACGGTGCTGGTGTTGATGCACAGGTCATACGTGCCGGCAACGCCCCATTTTTTGCCGGAATAGAAGTTGTAATAATTGGCGCGGCGTTTGTCGCTTTTATTAATGCGGTTCTTCGCCTCGGGCAACGTAATACCGTCGTATTCCGCCACACGTGCCATACGGTCGTTCAAGTCGGCGTATAAGAACACGCTGACCAAGCCCTCGTATTTTTCCAGCACGTAATCGGCGCACCGACCCACGATAACACAAGAGCTCTTTTCCGCCAAAGAACGGATCGCGTCAAATTGTGCCTGAAACACCTGTTGGTTGACCGGCAAGGAGTAATTGACCACGCCGCCATCGTTCAGCGAATACGAACCGGTGGACAGCGAGTACAACAGACTGTTCGTGGGTTTTTCATCAAAATAATGAAGAATTTCCTCCGACAAGCCGCTTTCCTCCGCCGCGTGTGTAATGAGTTCTTTGTCATAAAGCGGAATATCCAGTTTTTTTGCCAGACGGCGACCGATCTCATGTCCCCCGCTACCGAACTGACGGGCAATCGTAATAATGATATTGTGGCTCATACGTCACGCTCCTATTACCTATTATATACAGATATTAATACCGTGCGAGATAACGATCCAATTCCCATTGTGTGACACGCACTTTGTACTCGTCCCACTCATTGGTCTTGTGTTGGACGTAACGCGGGAAGATATGACCGCCCAACGTTTCGCGGATCAGAGAATCGGCTTTCATTGCACGAACCGCCTCTTTCAAATTGGACGGCAGATGCGCAATGCCCAAACGCTCGCGCTCGTCTTCATCGATCTCAAACAGGTTTTCTTCCACGGCGGCGGGCGGCGCGAGTTTACGGCGAATACCGTCCAAACCTGCCGCCAAGCACAAAGCCAACGTTAAATACGGGTTTGCCGCCGGATCGGGATTGCGCAATTCCAGACGCGTTCCCATCCCGCGCGAAGCAGGTACACGCACCAGCGGACTGCGATTACTTGCCGACCATGCGATGTACACGGGTGCTTCATAACCCGAAACCAATCGCTTGTACGAGTTGACCAACGGGTTGGTAACGGCGCTCATACCGCGTACATGTTCCAAAATACCGGCAATGAAATGATACGCCGTTTCACTGAGTCCCATTTCACCGTTCGGATCATAGAACGCGTTTTTGCCGTCTTTCATGAGCGACATGTTCACGTGCATACCGTTGCCGGCTTTCCCGAAAACAGGTTTGGGCATGAACGTGGCATACATATTATGACGGTGTGCAATCGTTTTGACTGCCAGTTTGAACGTAACGATATTATCGGCTGCTTTCAGTGCATCGGCATATTTAAAGTCGATCTCGTGCTGACCGTTAGCACATTCGTGATGGGATGCTTCAATCTCATATCCCATATCTTCCAGCGCCAGGCACATGTCACGGCGGGCTTTCTCGCCAAGGTCCGTGGGGCCGAGCTCAAAGTAGGCACCGCGGTCTTTGCTCTGTGTGGTAGGATAACCGTTTTCGTCGTTGTCAAACAGGAAGAATTCACATTCGGGGCCGACATTGAATGCCGAGAAGCCCATATCTTCCGCTTCTTTGAGCACCCGTTTGAGCAACCCGCGCGGATCGCCCTCAAACGGTGTGCCGTCCGGTTTGTACACATCACAGATCAAGCGGGCAACCTTGCCGTCATCCGCTTCATACCAGGGGAAAATCAAAAAGCTATCATAATCGGGATACAAATACATATCCGATTCTTCAATACGCACAAAGCCCTCGATGGAGGAACCATCAAACATACATTGGTTACTGAGCGCCTTTTCCAACTGACTGGCGGTGATCGCCACGTTTTTGAACGCACCGAAAATATCGGTAAATTGCAAACGGATAAACCGTACGTTTTCTTCTTTGACAATACGGATAATATCATCCGCTGTGTATTTGCTCATAAGTAACCCTTCTTTCCTGCATATATTATCGCATTACGCGACGGCACTTGTCAATGCTTTTTTGCATATTTCACGGAATGGGATACATACTAAACCGAAAAGGAGGTTTTCCGTATGCCCAAAAAAGATAAACGACCCACCCGTATTTACCCGGACAGCCGTACACCGTCAAGTACCAATGCCGTTACAGAATCCCCCGCCAAACCAGCAACAACACAATCAACCCCGCCAACAGCACAAGACCGATAGCCGCAATACCCGCGCCCAATTTATGATTGTGCGCCGTTTCGGTTTGCGGAACCAAGTGCGCTTTGCGCAATGCCGTGACCACGCTCTTATACAGCAACACGGTCAGAACAGCATTCATTCCCGCCTTAAACAAATTAAACGGTAAGAAAGCGGGCAACAACAACTCTGCAATCGCCTCGCGCGGCATATGCATATACAAAGGCGTAATGAGCCAATTCCAGCAAAGCATACCGGCTGTCATAAGCAACGCGCCGATGACAAGGCCGATCACTGCATTTTTGAGAGTGCGGCGGCGTTGATATAAAACAGCTGCCGGTACGATAAACAACACCGACGACAACACGTTCATGAGCAAACCGATCACTCCGGTGTCACTCACGGTGACCAGTTCGATCAACGCCACTACCGTGGCGACTGTTACCGCCGGAAGTGGACCGTACAACATGCCGCAGATTGCCAAAATGCAATCTTTCGGTTCGTATTTTAAAAACAAAACCACCGGCACACGGAATACCGCTACTGCGGCATACGCCAACGCGCACAGCAACGCCAAAACCACCAATTGTTTGGTATCGACCGTTTTCTTTTGCATCGTACATCCTCCCCATTAAAAAACGCCACACAGAAACAGTTCTGTGGGGCGTTTACCATTCCGTTAACGGATCTGTCTTCTTTCATCCGGACTGTACCGTCGGCTTTGGAATTTCACCAAATCAACACATGCGTGCTCGCGGGCTTTACCGCCGGTGGGGAATCTCACCCCGCCCCGAAGACTGTTCTTATATGCATATTATATCACGCTTTTACCATTCGTCAAGCGGAAAGTATATGGGAAGCCACGCCGAAGTACACCAACAATGAAATCGCATCGACGATGGTGGTGATGAACGGGCTTGCCATCACCGCGGGGTCAAATCCCACACGTTTGGCAAACATTGGCAGGGAGCACCCCACCAGTTTGGCGATCAAAACGGTGATAAACAACGCCACACATACCACTGCCGCCTCCGGCAAGGTTACCGCTGTGCCCAATAACCACCGATCCACCGCCAGTATCTTCACAAACGTGGCGACTGCTAACGCGGCGCCGCACAGCAATGCCACCCGACATTCTTTCCACAACACGCGAAACAGATCACCAAAACGGATATCGTCCAATGCTAACGAACGAATGACAGTAACCGAAGACTGACTGCCGCTGTTGCCGCCCGTGCCCATCAACATCGGGATAAAGGCGGTGAGCGCTACCGATGCCGCCAACGCCGATTCAAACGCGGTAATAATCATCCCCGTGAATGTTGCCGAAACCATAAGCAATAATAACCACGGAATACGGCTACGGAACAATTCCCAGACACTTGTTCGCAGATACGGTTTGTCGCTGGGTATGATTGCCGCCATTTTTTCAATGTCTTCGGTGGTTTCCTGCTGAATGATATCCACCACGTCATCCACCGTAATAATACCCACTAGTCGGTTTTCGCTATCCACGACCGGCAATGCAATCAAGTCATATCGGGCGAACAAACCTGCTACAGTCTCCTGATCCTCGGTGGTAACCACCGACACGGTATTTGTCTGCATCCGATCACCGATTCGATCGGTTTCATGCGCGAGCAACAATTCCCGCGCCGTAATCACACCTTGCAGATGGCGGTTACTGTCGGTAACATAGCAGGTGTAGATAGTTTCTTTGTCCGGCCCGTACGTGCGGATATACCGAAGCGCCGCCGCCACCGTCATATCGGCTTTCAAGTCAACAAATTCCGTGGTAAGCACACTGCCCGCGCTGTTTTCCGGATACCGCAACAGCTGATTTAACGTACGGCGATCTTCCGGCGAGGTTACACGCAACAGACGTTTGACAACATTGGCGGGCATTTCCTCTAACAGATCCGCCACATCATCCAGATACAATTCATCCAGTACCGCCGCCAATTCGCGATCCGTAAACGCGCGGATCAACCGCTCTTGCGTGTCCGATTCCATATACGCAAATGCTTCCGCCGCGATCGTCTTTGGCAACAAGCGGTATACAGCTGTGTGGTGCACCTCCGGTAATTCTTCAATGAGGGCGGCAATATCCACCGCGTTTTGTTCTTGCAACCAGGCGCGGATCGCACCGAAGTTGCGGTCCGTCAGCCAGGTTACCACTGTTTCCTTGTTTTGTTCCCATGCATACATCATAAAAACCTCCCATCCGTTTGATACGGCGGGAGGTTTTGTGCACACGTCAACGATGCAGGAGTGTTACCCCTGCTTACCGATCGGCGTCATGAAACGAACCATCCCCACCGTTATATTGTATTGACAAGGTCGAGGATTATCCATTTCGTTCACCGTCCTTTATGTTGGTATATGTTCAGTATAACACATCTGTTTCAAAAATGCACGTCTTTTTTATAATTCTTCTGCAACGCCCTTCAAAACATCCAAAACCACATAATACATCATCCTTTTGCTCACAAATTGCTTTTATTGCCATCAATCCTTGTTGAAATTGCAAGAATTTTCTTGAATTGCTTCAAAACGCCTTGCGCCAAAAGGGTTTTTGTTGTATACTTTACGTATAGTCAGATGGGTATTTACGGCGTTTCGGAGAACTACAGGAGGGTATCAAATTGGCTGGCGATTTGCATTGTCACACAAAATTATCGGACGGTTCTTTGGGTATTGATGATTTGATCAATATCGCCAAACGCAAGAATCTTTCTGCGTTGGCGGTGACCGATCACGACACTATGGCAGGAGCTAACCGTGCGGTAATTATTGGTAAGAGGCAGGGTGTACACGTGATTCACGGCGTGGAAATTTCGACCATGGATAAATCCCGCGGTCGTTTGGCGCATATGTTGTGTTACCTGTGCGACTCGCCTGACCGCCTGGAAGGCTTGTGTCACCGTATCGGGCAAAGCCGCCACAGCGCCGCCATGGATATGGTACGCAAAGTCATGCGGTACTTCCCTATCACACCCGAACTGGTGGTCAAATGTGCAACCGGCAGTTCCAACATTTATCCGCAACACATCATGCACGCGTTGATGGATATCGGATATGCCGATTCCGTTTACGGTGATGTGTACCAAAAATTATTCGGCACAGAGGGCGTTGCCCGTGTGCCGATCGAGTTGCCGGATCCGCGTGACGTGTTGCAGGCTATCCACGAAGCGGGCGGTATCGCCGTATTGGCACACACGCACGTGTATCAGAGTGAAGATTTGTTGGAAGAACTCATCCCGCTTGGCTTGGACGGTATTGAAGTATGGCATCCTTACCACACTGAAGAACAGAGCGAGACTTTGGCCGCGTTGGCATGGCAACACAACCTGTTAGCCACCGGCGGCTCGGATTTCCACGGTATGTATTCCCGCACACCGCGGCCGATCGCATCGACCGCCATGCCGGACGATGCCGTTACGGCACTGTTACAATACAAACAAAAACAGATTAAGAAAGGATGAGCGGTATGGCATACCGTTTTCCCACGCGCGGCGTTTGCGCCCGCAGTGTTTCGTTTGATCTGAAAGACGGGCACGTATACAACGTGCAATTTGAGGGCGGTTGCAACGGCAACACCAAAGGCGTTGGCGTCTTGATTGACGGCATGGATGCGAGGGAAGCGATCCGCCGTTTATCCGGTATCCGTTGTGGATTCAAAGCAACCTCCTGTCCGGATCAACTGGCGCAAGCCTTACAGCAAGCTATCAACGAATAAAAAGCACCGCACAGTTGTGCGGTGCCTTTTTATTCTGTCTTATCGCCAAAACAACAGCCGTTTTGTTCGCAGGTAATGCGCACGCGGCACAGTTCCCCTTCCCTGCCGCCTGTGACATACACAGGGATATACGTGTCTGTGTATCCTTCTACCGTGCCGTCTGCCTGCACGGTTTCGAGCAACACGTCCACCTCGCAACCGATCAGGGACTGTGCATACTGTTCGGCACAACGTTCTCCCATTTCGATCATCAGACGGTTACGGCGTGCTTTTTCTGCATTCGGGACCTGATCTTTAGCGGCGGCCGCCGGCGTGCCGGCACGTTTGGAATAGGCAAAACAATGAATACGGGAAAATCCAATAGACTGCGCAAACTGCAACGATGCTTCAAACTCTTCTTGCGTTTCCCCCGGGAAGCCCACCATGATGTCTGTGGTAAGGGCAGCATTCGGGAACTGTTTGCGTAACCGATCACACACCGTACGGTATTGTGCCGTGGTATAACGGCGGTTCATGCGCTTAAGGGTTGCATCACACCCGCTTTGCAACGCCAAATGAAATTGCGGGCACAGTTTTTCACACATTGCCAGACGGTCGATCACTGCATCGGTCATGTGATCCGGTTCAATAGAGCCCAGACGTACACGGCAGATCCCGTCTACGGCGCAGACGGTTTCAACCGCATCACAGATCGATAAGCCGAGATCCTGCCCATAAGCTGTGAGATTGATACCAACCAGTACCACTTCCGCAAACCCCTGCTGTGCAAGATCTTCCACTTCCCGACGTAACGTGTCAAGCGGTTTGGAACGTACGCGCCCGCGTGCATACGGAATGATGCAGTATGAGCAAAACCGATTGCAACCGTCCTCAATTTTGAGGAACGCGCGGGTGCGGTCCCGAAACTTACAGATCGTGAGCGGCTCGATCGTTTTTTCATGCGGGGGGATCGCCGCCACACGGCAACCATCCGTTATAAACCGCTCGATCATCACGGGGAGATCACGGCGCTGCGCATTACCGAGCACGATGTCCGGTTCTGTAAACGCCTGAGCAACCTCCGGGAACGCCTGCGGCATACACCCGGTGAGTACCAAAATTGCCTGCGGGTGTTCACGGCGGCAACGGCGTAACAGCTGACGCAATTTGCGGTCACTCTCGCCGGTTACGGTACAAGAGTTAATAACCAACACCGCATTCCCGATATCGGGCTGACCGAGCACGAACTCCGCCGTCTCCATTCCCTGTTTTTCCAGCATTTGGCGCATGGCTTGCGTTTCATATTGATTCACTTTACAACCTAACGTGTAAAAATACGCATTCATACTGAAACTCCTTTTCTGCGTAAAGTATACCGCGAAATGAGTCTGTTGTAAAGTGCTCTTGACGAACATGGACTGGTATTTTATACTGAACTTGTTATATTGCTGCCCAAAGGAGGGCTCCGTATGTTGTTTCCTGTTTATTTTGAAGATCCGCATGCATTGCATATCGGCACCCTGCCACCGCGTGCATATTATATTCCGTTTGCTGATGCAACGGCGGCGCGCATCGCCGCTGAAAACGGCACGGCGCGGCGCGATTCGAATCGGTTTCAACTATTGTCCGGCACGTGGGATTTTCGGTATTTTGAAAGCGTGTACAACATAGACACCCCTTTTTGGGAACCCTCTGCCGACCGCGGCGATTTCGGCACCTTGCCCGTACCGTCGGTATGGCAACTCCATGGATTTGATGTGCCGCAATATACCAATATGGATTACCCGTTCCCGTACGATCCGCCGTACGTACCGCGTGAAAACCCGTGCGGTGCATACATCACCCGTTTTACGGTGGACAAATCCCGAAAAAATCTTCGTTGCTGTTTGAATTTTGAGGGCGTAGATTCGTGTTACTATGTTTGGGTAAACGGCACGTTCATAGGATACAGTCAGGTGTCGCACGCCAGTGCGGAATGGGATATCACCGAGCACATCAAGGTCGGTGAAAATGAACTTGCCGTGTTGGTGCTCAAGTGGTGCGACGGATCGTATTTGGAAGATCAAGATAAATTCCGTATGTCAGGCATCTTCCGTGACGTGTATCTGGTATACCGTCCCGCAGATTATCTGCAAGATTTCAAAGTACTCACCCCCATCGAAAAAGGGAATGCCGCCATTACGGTGGACCCCATTTTCAGCGGTGAGGCGTTTCCGATACAGTATACCGTAACCGACGCCGACGGTGCGGTCGTTGCGCGAACGACAAGTAACGGTGCTGTTTCTTTGGAAGTGCCCCATGCACATTTGTGGAATGCCGAGGATCCGTATCGGTATACGTTGACCATGACGTATCCGCAAGAAAGCATTGCCGTATCGGTGGGGATTCGCGAAATTCACACCAAAGACGGCGTGTTGTATCTGAATGGGCAAAACATCAAATTCCGCGGTGTGAACCGCCATGACAGTGATCCGATCACCGGTTTTACCATCTCCGAAGAACAAGCGCTCACCGATCTGCGGTTGATGAAACAACACAACATTAACGCCATTCGTTCCAGTCACTACCCCAACGCGCCGTGGTTTTTAGAACTGTGTGACCGTTACGGGTTTTATGTGATCGATGAGGGAGATCTTGAAACGCACGGTACGCTGTTCTTATACGAAGGACAAAACACGTTTTATGAAACATCCAACGACCCGTTATTCCGCGAGGCGTTTCTGGACCGTGTCAACTTGTTATACCAGCGGGACAAGAACCACGCGTGTGTGGTGATTTGGTCTGTCGGCAACGAATCGGGGTGCGGTAAAAGTGCCGAGGCGGCATGGACCTGGCTGAAAACCACCGATCCGTCGCGCTTGACGCATTACGAGTCGACACACCAATACCCCGAAGATCACGTGCCGGATAAAACACATCTGGATCTTGTCAGCGAGATGTATCACAGCGAGGAGAATATCCGGGCGTTTTTAAATAAACAAGCACAACTTGAACCGCAAAAACGCCGCCCGTTCGTGCTGTGCGAATACTGCCACGCCATGGGAAACGGCCCCGGTGATCTGGAACAATATCAACAACTCTTCATGGCACACGATAACCTCTGCGGAGGTTTTGTGTGGGAGTGGTGTGACCACGCCATTTATAAAGGAACGGATACAAAAACCGGCAAGCCGATCTATTTCTACGGCGGCGATCACGGGGAATTTCCGCATTCCGGAAACTTCTGCATGGACGGTCTGGTATATCCTGACCGCACACCGCATACGGGATTATTGGAGTTTAAAAACGTCTTGCGCCCGTTGCGCATCCGCCGTGAATCGGACGGTACGTTTGTGGCACGGAATATATTGGACTTTACCCATGCCGACGCATTTGTGAAACTGCGGTATGCGTTGGTGTGCGACGGTGTGATCGTTGAGGAAGGCGACGTGCAAACGCCGTCTATCCCCCCGCATGGCGAAGCGGTGTTGCCGCTGAAACTGAACATCCCGAACGGACACGTGTTTGTGCGGTTCCGTCAGTTGCAGTCGGTTCCAACCGCGTTTTGCGAAAGCGGTCACGAACTTGGCTTTGAAGAAATCGAACTGACACCGTTCACAGCAAAGCAACCCGCCCCACCCATGAACAGTTGTGGAATCCGCTATGAACGCACCACACGTGCGATCACGGTCACTGCTCCCAGCTTTCAATATGTATATAACACCTTTACCGGGTTATTTGATAAGTTAACGGTAAACGGTGTAGATCGCTTGGAAGAACCGATGGGCTATGAAATTTTCCGTGCCCCCACCAACAACGATCGCGTGATCGTGAACAAGTGGAACTTTGCCAATTACCGTCACGTGAACCCCCGTGCGTATGATACCACGTTGGACGTCACAGCGGACGGTGTGGTATTACGTACCAATTGGTCGCTATCCGCCCCGGCGCGTCCACCGGTGGTGCGCGGCACTTCGGTGTGGACGGTATACACAGACGGTCGCATCACGCTGTCTATGGACGTAAAGAAACATCCCGGCGCTCCCTATCTGCCGCGGTTTGGATTGCGGTTTGTGTTACCCAAAGCGATGATGAATGTAACCTATATGGGTCGTGGGCCGTATGAAAATTACGTTGACAAGCATCACGCATCTTATATGGGGACGTTTTGCACTACCGTGACAGAGTTACACGAAGACTATCTGTTCCCGCAGGAAAACGGTAGCCACGCCGCTTGCGAACAGTTGGTATTGAGTGACGGTATGAGCACGTTTCGCGCCGATGCCACGCTGGCGCCGTTCAGTTTCAATGCTTCACCGTATACGGTGAAGATGTTGGATCAAAGCACGCACGCGTATGAGTTGCAGGAAAGCGGTCATACTGTATTACACTTGGATTATCAACAAAGCGGGATCGGTTCCAACAGTTGCGGACCCGTGCTCGCTGAAGAACACCGCCTGAACGGTCCGGAGTTCTCTTTCGGCTTTGTGTTAACGCTGTCTTGACTTCACCCCCAAAAATCAGTATACTAATCCAAGTACCATTTTCAGAGGAGTTGTCACAATGGATATCATCACCTTGTTATCCACCGCTATCGGTTTATCCATGGATGCGTTTGCCGTTTCGCTCAGCAACGGCACGGTTTTGAAAAAAGCCACCATCCCGCAAACGCTCAAGATCGCAGGTATGTTCGGCCTGTTCCAAGGGTTAATGCCGATCATCGGGTATCTGATCGCCGGCTTGTTTTCGGCGCAGATCGTGGCGATCGATCATTGGATCGCGTTTGGATTGCTCCTCTTTATCGGCGGTAAAATGTTATGGGAAGCACTGCACGAAGAAGATTGCAACTGCGAATCTGTCGGTGACCCCACCAACTTGCGCACCTTGTTTTTGATGGCGATCGCCACCAGCATTGATGCCATGGCCGTGGGTGTAACCATGGCGATGACGCGCACCGATCTGTTAGCACCGTGGTACGGTTTCCTCATCTGCGCCGCCGTAATTGCCGCTATCACCTTTGTGTTTTGCTCGGTGGGCGTGAAAATCGGTTGCAAAACGGGCACGTGCTACGGAAAACGCGCCGAGATCATAGGCGGTATCGTGCTGATCCTCATCGGCGTCAAGATTTTGCTGGAACACTTATTGGGATAAACTGAAAAACACCTTTACGGAACACTCCGTAAAGGTGTTTTTTATATGAGAATACATACGTTACGTCAAATCACGGATCAGCCGTTCAATCGGTGCATCGTCTTTACAAAATTCATGGTTGCCGTCAAATACAATCAGATCGATCCAATCCGTACCGACTGTTTGACAACGAGATTGGATTTCGGCAAAGGATTGCTCACCGCGGCGATAATCAAACAGTTCATCGTGGTCGGCAATCTCCAGGCACAAGCGGCGCGGGTACACCAGGCAAGCCACATCGGCATCATCGAACAAGTCCGCCGAGCGGAACCACGTCCAATCACACCACGGAGCAGCGTCACGGGTATTAAAAAACGCACACGAAACTGCGGAACGGATCCGCGTGTCAATTGCCGTTGTAAACAGTGTGTAAAAGCCACCGTACGACAGGCCGACCATACCGAAGCAGGAAACATACGGTTGCGCTTCAAAATAGTCTAAAATTCGCGTAATGCTGTACACTTCAAGTGCGGTGATGGAACTCCCGACCCGCTTTAACCGTGCATCCACAGCCACGCGGTCATACGGAACCTCATAGTCATCGTGCCACAACAACAATTGCGGTGCAAACACATGCACGCCGTGACGACGAACACGCTGTAACATATCGTTATAATTGCCGGTATCGCCGTAAAAAGCGGAAATGAATTCCGGTGTACCTTGACCCCCGTGCTGTACCAATACGAGCGGCTTGGGTCCGTCACATTCCGCCTTGAAGAATAGCCCGTTCATGTACAAGCCATCCACCACTTCAACGCGCAGGCGATACACGCTATATCCGCCCTCATCCGCCAGCTTTTCAGCACTCACTTGCGGGGGATTCGGATCATCATGACCCACAAGCGGCCAACCCAGCATTTGTTTGAGTTCTGTACGAAATTTCTCAGGCTCATCGAACACCGAACGCATACGTTCATGGCGTGCTGCTTTGGCACTCTCCTGCCGTGATTGAATCACACGTTCGATTCCCGCAACGTACTCCTGCTTGCTGTGCGCCGTAACGGATCGCTCTTCTGTATATGCCATAAAAGTTCCTCCATGTACAATCCCCACTCAAGTATTTGAGTGGGGATGTTTTGTTTAATATACGCCGGGGAAATAACCGGGAATCGTTGTGGTCCCTTTGCCGGTCGTGGTAGTTGTTGTGGTGGTTGTAGTCGTAGTCACTTTCCCTGACGTTGTCGTTGTGCTCTTACCGCCGGTGGTCGTCCCTGCGGCGGTAGTCGAAGTAGTAGTAGGTTTCTCAACACCTAAGTCAATACTCGGGGTGTTTTCCTGCCAATCCTCCGCTTCTTTGTCAGCAGTCGTCGTGGTGGTCTTATCGGTGGATTTTTCGTCATCCACAATGATGACCGGCACACCACTGCCACGGGTAGTAGTGGTAGTGGTAGAAACAGCGCCCTCATCATCGCTCGGCGCTTTATTACAAGCAACCGCACCGATAAGCAGCAATACACACAGTACACCAAGCAAGCACAGTATGGATATCTTTTTCATACCGGTCCTCACTCTTCCCAGGTGTCATTGTCACCGTCTACTACAACCGAGGTTGTCGTGGCGCAAAGATCCTCGTTTTGGTAAGCAACGATCGTGACAGTAGGTTGAATATATTGTTTCATATCGAACACCCCTTTCAGTTCAGGCTGCTATATGCGTCCAAATTAGCTTTGACAACCGCGGCATATTCCTCGGCAGTCCAGGTTTCTTTGGCAATGATAGCTTTTACCTTTTCGGTATAGGTCGCGCCCTGCGAAGAATAGTCCTTATACACGGCAATTGCCACGGACTGGCAGGAACGGGAAGCGGTACCGTTTTGGATGGTAGCACTTTCGTTATCTGCATACACCGTGTACTCTTTTCCGTCTTTTTCAATTACCACAAACCCGCGCAGCGAATACATGCGCATCATGTGAGACGTGGCAGTTTTGGCAATGTTGGCATAGATCTTATAGTCCGATCCGTCGGTTGCTTGACCGGCTTTAATGTCGTCCATCGTCAAGAGCACAATGTTCGGTACGACCTGCACACCGCTGCTGTTGGTTTTGCAGAAGCTGACACCCGTCGGGTCATTGCAGACCTCTGCGCCGTCTTTGATCAAGTTGGTGGGGATCAGTACCACTCCCACTTTGGTAACGTTGTGCGATTCCACAAAAGCTTGCGGCAAGGACAACTCGTAACGCAGGTCATAAGCACCGTTGGTACGGATGGTGGCACCGTTCATGGTCAACGCCGTTTCGGAAACCGCCACATCAGTCAAGTCGTTCGTGGTAACCGACGCAATCGCAGCCGTACCGGCAGCGTTGGAAACCACCACATCACTCAAAGTGAAAGCCGTTTCGGTGATCGAAGTGGCTTCCGCGATCGTTTCAAAGCGGAATGTCACCCATTCGGCATCAGCGTTTTGGGCATCCGCCAACAACGCAAATTTCACTTTACTGTTTTCAGCGTCGTGTGTAATCACATCAGCAGCGGTGGTCATACCGTTTTCATCTGCCGCTGCCAAATGGTTTGCGGCCGCCATGGTGGAGGTCATCGAAACACTTTGGAACGTAAACAAGGCCTTGTCATACGCAAGGACACCCTGCACACCGCCGACACTGGTTTGATCCAATTCCAAAGCCACCTCATACACGGTGCCTTCCACCGCAGAGAGCACGTTGCTCTTTAAAGAAACCTCTACCGATTCCGGATCTGCTGCTGCGAACGTTGAAATGCCGAGCATCTGGCATAACAGCAACACCATTGCGATAATCGCCAATACCTTTTTACTTGATTTCATACCGATCACTCCTTGTTTTTTCTTAGGAATACCACTGAAACTCTTTATATTCACTGTCAATCACGCTCCGATCAAATCCGTTGCGAAACGGAGCATCTTGACAATTTCTGACGAGTCATCTGTCTGACCACGACTTTCCAACGAATAAAATCCGTTGTACCCAGCGGCCTGAAGCATCGCCACCGCTTCTTTCATGGGAACCTCTCCCTCACCGAGAGGGACTTCATACATAAACCGTTTGTCCAGCGTTTTCAAACACCCTTTGCCGCATCCTTCATCCTTTACGATAACATCTTTGATGTGTACGTGACGAACGTACGGTAAGAATGCTTTGAGAAAGTCGATGATGTTTTCGCCTGCCTGTGCGATGTTTCCGAAATCGGCAACAACGCCGATATCACGATCCACCTCGTTCAGGAAACGGCGGAAATTCTTAACACCGTTGAACAAATACCCTTGGTCCTCAAAGATGGTTTTTATGCCGCGCTCTTGAGCGTAATCATAGATCTCCCGAACGGCATGCACGCCCTGTTCAAAATATTCTTTTTGGAAGGGCAATATCTTTTCGGGAAATTCCGTTTCACACACAATGGTGTGGTGTACGTAAGGCGAACCCAAAACAGCCGCCACATCTACGTAGGCTTTAACCTTTTCGATCGCCTGTTCAGCACCGTCACCGACCAGATTGCAAAAAACGGAGAAACAAGAAAACTGTACGTTTTTGCTGTCTGCATAGGCGCGCATCTCACGTGCCACTTCCAAATCGGGCGTTGCAAACTCATAAATGTTTAGCGCCTCTACGGCGGAAACACCGTATTCGGCCGCCGCATCCACGGTTGCGCGGTACGATCTCATGGACGGCAACGGCGGTGTGTAAAATCCGATTTTCTGATTCATCCGCCCACCTCATATCGCAACACGGCGCCGCCCGCATCTGCGCTTTCATAACACTTTTCCAACGAATAGATCGTCTGTGCCGTTTGTTTAGGTGGGTTGCGCCGGTTTTCGGTATGATCTTCTAACACGTTTACAAAATACCGAATCTCGCCCATAATACCATCCGCATCCTCAACGGGAATACCGGACGTCTGCCCATCATGGTCCGTGAAGAAAACTTTGCCTTCACGGTGTTCTAAAACACCTTTTTCAAACTCCACACGGTATCCGGCATTAAACACATAATCCGCATCATACCACGCGCTCTTGATGGTTACCGTATGTGTGGGATACATAAACTGACTTTCAGCAAAATCATACGGGTACACCTTGCTTTGTAAATCACACGACAACTGTTCGGGCAATCCGAAAATGGCTTGCACCGTATCGATATCGTGTATATTCAGCTCTGCTAGGCAACTTCCCGTACGACCGCTTTCTTCGCGCCATTTGGCGTTTCCCCAACTTGGCAACGGACTGTAGCGGTAAAATTCCGAAGCAATGACCTTTCCGTACAACTGCTCTTCCACCGCTTTTTGCAAATATTCGTATTCGGGCTGAAACTGCACACATTGCGCAATCATCAGTTCCCGTCCTGCTTTTTGCGCGGCCGCTACCATTTCTAAACAATCGGCATAGGTTTCTGCCATCGGTTTTTCACACATGACGTGGAAACCCATTTCCAAGGCTTGCATGACTACCGGTTTGTGAAACGGCGTCGGCAAGCAAATATCCACCAGATCCGGTTGTTCCTTTGTGAGCATCTCGCGCCAATCGCTGTAAGCGGTAAAAGGTCTTTCATTTTCAATCTTACCGCGCAAGGGAATGTTGATTTTGGTAACAGTCTTAAACTTTTCAGGGTCCGTATCACAGGCGGCGATCAACTGCACCGGCAAACCGACTTTGTTGAACAACCAGTATGCGTAACGGTGTGCTTGTGCGATACCGCCAAACCCAATCATCGCTACTTTTACCATTGTCTTTCCTCCCCTTTCTGTTATATTTTCACGGTGAAACCGGCACGACCGGCATCCACACCGTAAGTATAATACACGTAAATCGGTAACGCTGCCCATCCGTGGCACAAACTGCCTGCACCGCCGAACGTGAATTCCGAAGCACCGTCGAAAGTCTCCCAGAACGACGTGGCACCGGCATTTAACATATTGCCCCACCGCTTGGCGACATCATCAAAGACCGCATCAGCATACGTTTCACCATCCTGCATCAGCGCCGCATACTTGTGGAACAGACTGCCCATGGTCATCGGTACCCAGCTCTCATTGCCTTCACATAACTGACGGCGGAGTGCCTGCTGTTTTTCACACGGTACCATGTCGGCACACAGGAACAGTGCCTGTGTTAATTCTGCATAATGGCGGTGTTCACCGTTGCCGTAATAACTTGCATAACACTGTTTGTCAGCATCCCAGAAAATGCGTTCCGACGCTTTGGTGATGGTTTGTTGCAACGCCGCCGCGTTTTGCGCGTTATCGTCACAACCGATGGCACGGGAAATGGTTTCGTACGCTTGGAGTGCCATCACAAAATAGGCATTCAACGGTGCCGAAACCCATTCGCCGCTGTCTTCTTCCACAAACTCGACTTGGCAATCAGACGGCCACAACTTTTTCGGTCTGCCATCCAGACCGGGAGCCCATTCGTAAAAATTCCACGATTCCGGCTCAGTAAAACCGGCGATCACACCGCTTGCTGTCTGTTTCACGGCAAAGGCACGTATGAGCCGTTCCAGCACATGATAAATCTCCTGCATAAATGCAACGTCACCGGTCTGTGCCAAATATTCGGCGCATTCGATCACATAGCACAAGTTAAACGACGGAATGTAGATCGGTGCCCATGCGGGAGCACACAATTCCAATTGCCCGTTTTCCCGTTGGGAATGGGCAAACAACCGCAAACTGGCTTTGGATAAATCGTACTCACCAAACGTGCGGTAAGCACACAACATCTCCACACGGGAATCCATGCCGTATAAGGCTTGTTCGCGCCACGGACAGTCCTCATAATGCTCGTGCATACATAACTGCAACGTGTGTTTGGCAACTTCATAAATGCGGCTGTGTAATTGATCGTCACACACAAGGCCTCCGCGATCCGTTAACGGATACACAGTCGGTTGCAATCCAATATAGTATACCGTGGCGGTTTTTGACGGGAAATGGATCTGCAGGTACCGCCCCGCCAACCGTTTGAACCGATGCGTAAAGCGGTTGTGCCCCGCTTTTGCACGGTATACGGCGGCGAACTGACGTCCGTCCACAGCGGTCATCACCCGCAGTTGTTCCAAATGCTCGCCAAAACCGATATAAATCTCTGCTTCCTGCGGTACGGTAAATTCTATATCCAACAAGCCTGCGGTTTCTTTTTGCAGATCTACCACCACGAATACGCCGTCACCGCCGTCGTTTTTCAGGGTGATCCCTTCTGTTGACGGCAACGTGGTGCGCGCCATATCGAAGCCCATTTCTTTTGGCAGCAACGAGCAAAGCGCCGTTTGTTTCATATACTCACCGCAGGGCAAATCACTGTGTTGCGGTTTGTAAAAAACGCCTTGTGCCACAATGGTTGTGGGGACACGGTCTTCCAAGCGCAACGGCGCACACGGACGCGGATACAACGCCGGATATCCATCCCGCACCACGCAACGTTTCCACGGAAGCGGCGCATCCGCTGCCACGGCGTCATAACGGAAAGAGAAGGATAATTGGTTTGTGATACGCTCAATCTCCCCGCTGCGATAGCCTGCCTGCAAACGGCACTGCGTATTATCGTTGCTGTAACAAAGCAAAGTGTCACCCTGCCACACTTCAAACAACACACCTGCTTCACCGGCGCGGTACACCAGCGAGCTTTCACCTTGGCAATATCCGGTTACCAACAACTCGTTCTTGCCAACGCGTACAAGCGACGTGATATCATACGTATCGTACACTTTATAATCCGGGAAATCCGCAAACTGATTCCCGTTTACTGCTTCCCCGTTGACCGTCACGGCATAATGACTATCGGCTGAAATCGCCAATATCACCGGTTGCGCAGGATCTGTCACCGTAAACGGTTCGACAAAATCTGCATACACGTTCAACACAAGGGGTGTATCTATCCAGATTTTCTGTGCTTTCTCAAGCATAGCCGGATTCTCCTTTGAATCAGTTTGCCAAAAACGTCTTTACCAATTCCCATGCGAACAAATCGTGCATGTCACGCGTGGGGTGGTTTAAACCGTTGGAGAGCAGTGCCGTGGTGTCCACGCCTTGCTTGTGCATACTGCGCCACAACGCGTAACAATCACAAATCGGAACCTGCTCTTCACGGCATACGGCACGCGCCGCCTCCATAAACCCATCGAAATAACCGTTGTTCTGGCGTTCTGCAAAAAGCGCACCCAGCGTTTTTGCAAAATCATCGGTTACGGTATGCGGGATATACGTGTTCATCATATTCGGCGTCATAAACACCACGTCTTTGCCCGCGGCATGAACCTTTTGGAAGATGGCACGTAACGATGCGGCATAGTCTTCCGCTTCCACCGTATCGTCATTGCAATCGTTCAAACCGAAACAGACGACCACCAGATCGGGATCGTGGCATAATACGTCACGTTCCAAACGCATCAAACCGTTGGAAGCCGTTCCACCGTTAATGCCGGCGTTGATAATCGAAACCGACGTTTCGGGATACAACATGGACAACACCCGTTTGGTGCGCTCCGCATATCCGTTGGCACTGTCAAACACGGTGCGCAACAATTCGCCGTCACGGTAGATCTCAAAGCAGCCTTGCGTGACACTGTCACCCAAAAACGCAATAACGGGTGAACGGTTGCCGAAATTATCACGGCTTTTATTGGTTAAATACTCAATGATTTTCACGGTAAATCACCTCAAAATACGAGCTTTACATCCTTAGCGCAATACTGATTCTCACAAACCGTTGCACCATCAACTTCACGCATGACCAGCGGCTTCCACACATCGCCCAACGCATTGGAAAGGCGGTTACCGGAAACTTTCGCATCTTCACAGTAGGTTACCTGGATGCCGCGTTCACCGTTATAACGAACCTTCTCCACATCGGACTGTAAGGTGTTATCGGCGATCGTTACGCCCTTAATGTTCCCCACGTTGATCGCGCAGGCGTGGAAATTCGTGAACGTATTATTCCGAATCACGATATCCTCATGGAACGTCTTCTGTTCCGACTGCACGGTGGCTTCGCTGTTATCCAACCGAATGGAGATGGCGCCGGCAGGGCCTTGATGCGCCTCAATTCGATAATACCCAACATTTTCAAACGTGTTACCGGTAATCGTCATATTACGGATTCGCAAGCCTTCCTGATATCCGTACCAACCGTGGATACCGTGGTTGCTGATATTCTCAAAGCGATTGTTCTCGATCACAGTATCGGTCGTGTGCAAAACAAGGCCGCGGCCACGGAGGTTCTTAAACACATTGTTGCGCACCACCGAACCGGCAAATTCATGCCGTTGCAGGTAACCCTGAGTCGGCACGTCGGCTTCTTTTCCGCACATACCCGCAATCGGATTTTCCAGCGTTAGCGTACCGCGCTGATGCGGCCCTTCACCGGTGGTGTCCGTAATCTCCACAATACGGGAGACACCCAACAAACGCTGGTTGACGCTATCGAAAAATTCCATCGTATCCCCAACGATCGGCATGGCACCACCATCGGTGTTAAGGACGATCTTATTATCTGCCAACACCTCGTCCACCAAGGAACGCCACTGATACAGATTCAAACCGTCATCCAACAGCCCGATAAACGAGGAGTTGATAAGGGTGATCACACCGGGGCCGCCCTGCATGTGGACGCCGTCTGCCGTACTGGTGATCCAAAGATTGGAATTCGGACGATAGGTCATGTTGAAATCGTCGATCGTCACAGGACCTGCCATTTGGCTTCCCACCACACCGGTACATGCGCAGGCGTAAACGGTGATATGTCGCAACGTGATATCGCTGCAACGGCGAATGTCAAACATGGACATATTACAACCGACACGGTTGTTAATCACAAGCTTA